>JADGRD010000188.1 GCA_017881285.1 Pseudomonadota bacterium
GAAGTATGGCTCGACAGACTGTGACGCGCAGACCGCGGCCGGGCTGACCATGTTGCCGGGCAGTTGCAAGAGCAACAACGGGTCCTACATCGCGCAGTTCATCGTCTCGCAAGCCGACGGCGACCCGTGCTTCTTCCCCGTCGACGGCGACAATTTCACGCCCGCCTCCGAACGCGTGGCCGCGCAGATTCCGCCGCTCTATGACCCGGCGGCGACTTGGCCTTTTGACCTGGACGCTGCCGGCAACAAGATCCTGCACAATTTCAGCTTTACCAGCGAGGTGTCCTACTGGTTCAAGTACGACTCGACCAAGACCTACCTGCTGGACTTCATCGGCGACGATGACGTCTGGGTCTTCATCAACAAGAAGCTGGCCGTCGACCTGGGCGGCATCAAGATGCCCGTGGAGGGATCGATCAAGCTGGATGCCACAGCAGCCGCCAAGTTCAACAGCATGAAGTCGGGCAATGTGTACCAGATCACGGTCTTCCAGGCCGAGCGGCAGACCACCAGCTCGACGTACAAGCTGACCTTGAGCGGGTTCAACGCGGCGCCGACCGAGTGTGTGCCCACCTGCGGCGACGGTGTGGTGGTTGGCGACGAGGAATGCGACTGCGGCACCGGCAAGGGGACCTTGCCTGCGAGCTGCGCCGGCCCCAACGGCAACCCGAACTACAACGGCTGTGGCGCGGACTGCAAGTGGGGGCCGTTCTGCGGCGACGGCCTGCCCAGCGACGGTGAGCAGTGCGACAATGGCAGCAACAACGACGACTACGGCACGACCAATGGTTGTGCTCCGGGCTGCAAGCTGCCCCCGCGCTGTGGCGATGGTGTCCTGCAGGTCGACTTCGACGAAGAGTGCGACGACGGTGCCAGCAACGCCACCACCAGCGATCCCAAGGTCGCCTATGGCGGTTGCATGTCGAATTGCAAGCGCGGCGGTCGCTGTGGCGACGGCATCGTCAATGGCAGCGAGACCTGCGACGATGGCGTCAACGACGGCACCTACGGGACCTGCAATCCCGAGTGCACGCCCGGGCCCCGCTGCGGGGATGGAGTTGTCCAGGGCGACTATGGCGAGGAGTGCGAGCCCACCATGTCGAACGATCCAAGCTGCACGCCCGCATGCCGACTACCGGGCGGGTGCGGCGACGGTCTGATCGAGCCGCCCGAGCAATGCGACGACGGCGCGCTCTTCAATACCGGCGACTACGGTGGCTGCGCGCCAAGCTGCATCTTCGCGCCCCACTGTGGCGATGGGATCATGAACGGGCCCGAGCAGTGCGACGATGGCATCCTCGACGGCTCGTACGGCGGCTGCACGCCCCAGTGCAAGCTGGCGCCTCACTGCGGCGATGGCAAGATCAATGGGTCGGAGGAGTGCGACGACGGGCCCAACAACGGCCTAGACGGCGTATGCTCGTCAGCCTGCAAGGCGATCATCTACCTGCCGCCGTAGACATCTCTTCCAGGATCTCCGCCGCGCCCGCGACCAGACTCGAGCAGAGGCCCTGGTGCAGGCCGCGATCCACGAAGCGCTGGCGCCCCTCGGGCGTGGTCATGTCACATTCCGTGAGCGCGGCGCAGTCCAGATCCCCGAACCGCGCGCGAAAACGGCGCGTGAATTCCTGCACGTACCCGTAGACCTTGTCGCGTCCCCCGAGGCCTTCCGCCATCTCGTGTCCATGGCGCAAGCCCAGCACCATGCACGCCCCCGTGACCGCGCCGCAGGTGAAACCCAGCCGGCCAATCCCCGCGCCGAAACCCGCGGCCACCCTCAGACAGGTCGTCTCATCGAGCCCGCATTCCGGCCCGAATGCCGCCAACACCGACTGAGCACAGTTGCCGCCCTGTTCGTTGAATCGCTTGAGCGCGCGTGCCTTGGCTGCCATGGCGGCCATCATACACACACTCCCACCTACGGCGCCGCTGCCTGCGTGAGCAGGGCGATCTCCGCGGACATGAGGGGGCGGCTCCAGATGGCGATGTCGTCCAGCGAGCCGACGAGCAGGCGGGCGGGGTCGGTGGTGGCCCAGCGGCCCATGGTGAGGGTGGACACGCCGGGCGAGATGCCTTGCGGGATCGAATGCCGGGCCTGCAGCACGCCGTCGAGGTAGAAGGCCATCGTCTTGGCGGCGCCGTCCACCACCGCGGCGAGGTGTTGCCAGCGATCGGGCTGGATGCAGCCCAAACACTCGTAGTGGGCGTAGTCATAGGAGCCGGGCCCGGTCCAGAAGCCGAAGTGGTAGTGCAAATCGGATTGAAGTGCGGTCAGGTTCATCTCCCAGCCGCCTTTGAACACGTCCTCGGTACTGATCAGGGTCGCGTCCCCGATGCCCACGTTCGTGCTGGCGATCTGCACCCAGGTCGCGACCGTCCACCCCGGCGTGGCGTTCGGGAAACTGTCCACCGTGACGTAGTCGCCTTGTTCGAGGTGCAGGGCGCCGGCAAAGCGTCCCTGTGCGAGCCAGGACCAGGTCGAGCCATTGGTGGCACCATCGTGCGCGTTGCCCGAGCTGTCGCGCACGACGGTGCCCGCGCCGTCGTCGAACGTCCAGTGCGCCACCAGACCCGTGGACAAGGTGCCAGGGACCAGGCCGACGGCATCGATAGGGCCGGTGCTGCATCCGAACAGCAGGCCGGCGACGAGCCCGAACATGCCCGACGTGGGCAAGTCATGCTGCCTCATGCGCCACCCGCCAGGGTCAGAATCGCCAGCAGGGTCGGCTGCCCGGCCCGCGCGGCCTCCACGTCGAAGAAGTGCACCGCTGGTCGTGGTACCGCGAAGAGCGCGTGCACCTCGAGCAGCACCTCCCAGTGCGCATGCACGCGCAGGGTGACGCCCGCGCCAAGGTCGCCGGCGGCGAACCAGCGGGCGTTGCTCTCGCCTTGGTAGTACGGCAGGCTGGCAGTGCCATCCACCGCCACCCGCTCCGCGCCCAAGCCCAAGGAAACCAGAGGCCGGACCCGCCGCCGCGGCCGCAGCCAGGCGGCACATTCGAGCAGCAGCAGATTCTGGCTGACGCTGGCGGAGCCAATGTTCGTCTGCACGGTGGGCCGCGTGCCCAGGCCCAGCGCCGTCAGCCTGACCCAGAAGCGCTCGTCCCACGCCATGCGCAGGCGCGCGGCGGGGGCGAGGGTGGGACCGACGCCACCCCAGCCACCGAAGGTCGAGGCGCCCACCTCGAGAGCCAACCTCCAGGGCAAAAGCGGCGATTCCACGGCCTGCTTGACCCAGCGCTGGACCTGTGGCGGGGCCTCTGGGCTGGCCGGAGCGGGACGATTTTCTTCCAACAACAACTCCACCAGGCTGGCGCGCAGCAGCTCTTGCGCGCGGATGGCCAGCACCTCGGAGATGCGACGGTCCGAGGACGCCTGCACCTCGAGACGCCGAATCACGGTCTTGCCCGTGATGCGATCCACGACCCACAGCTCGGCCGGGCCTTGTTCGAGGTTGCCGAAGATGCCGATGGTCGCGGACGGTGCCAGGGCTTGCCCCGCCCGCTCCATCAGCGCGCGCGGGTCCGGCGCCTGGTCCGCACCTTCGCTATCGGCCACGGCGACTTCAAAGCCGCCCGCCGTCAGCTCGCTCTTGATGCGGAGAATGGCTTCGGCCAGGACCTCGCTGGCCGGGACGGGGCGAAGCAAGAGCACGAGGACTCTTGGCTCCACGCCCGCCCGGCAAGGCGGCGGAAGAGCGCCGAGCAGGAGCCAGCCGCAGGTGACCGCCAGTGCGATACGCGCACCGCGGGCTCGGCGGCGCGGCAAGACCGGCTCCCTCGACAGGAAGCGCAGGCACTGGGTCCGTTCACGGTTTGCTGGCGTAGGCGCGCGCGGCCCGGGCATAGGTGCCACTAGGATAGCGCCGAAGGTACTCTTCCGCGACCGGGCGCGCGGCCTGGTCGCCGCGCAGGCGGGCCAGCACCGTCATCTTTCTTCCCAGCGCCTCGGAGACATAGGCCCCATTCGGCGCCTCCTCGAGGTGGCGGTCATACCAGCCGAGCGCCTCGCGGGCGCCACCCGTCCTGGCCTCGACGATTCGACCGAGCAGGAAGGCGGCGTCCTTCGCCCGGGTCGAGCCGGGGAAGCGCTGGCGCTGGGCGAGCAGCGCCTGCTGCGCGACATCGTCGCGGTGGAGGTAGTGGGCCGCGTCGGCCAGCAGGGCCAGGTCCTCGCTACTGCGCTCGGCGAGCGTCCGGTCAAGTCCCCTTTTCGTCGCCAGCGTGAGGATACGATCCCAGTCGCCCTCGGCCCGGACCGGCGCCCATGCGATCTCGGGATTCGCCGACGGCGCGGCGGCGGCCGGCGCCGGGCGGCGCGCCTTGCCGCTCGACGGCGTGGGTTCGGGCGCGGGCCCGGATGGGGCCAGGGCAGGGGGCGCCACCGCAGGCGCCGATGGAGGTGTACCCGCACCGGAAAGGGCAGACTGCGCCTCACCATCGAAATCTCGCACGAACACCTCGTGCGCGGCCAGCCGCACGGTCAACCATTGGCCAGGATGCAACACGATCGCCTGGTCGGACAGGGGCCCGGTCACCGACAGCGCGCCCTTGTGCAGTCGCACATCCAGGCGGCCCTCGTCGCCCTTCCAGGCCAGCGCGAATTCCGTCCCTTGCACGTGCACGACGAAGGGCCCGGCATCGAACAGCCAGCGCGCGCCCCTGCGCGGAACGACCCGGACGTGCGCTTCGCCCTCGTCGAGCATGACCCGCGCGCCCTGGGCATCCACGCTGGCGACGCGACCTCGTGCTCCCGCCAAGAGGTCGAGATTGGTTCCGTCGGAGAATTGGATGGCGGGCCGCGCTTGCGCCCCGGCCCGGAAATAGCCCCCCGCCTGCATCTCCCCCTGGGTCATCGCGTAGGTCAGGGGCTTCTTTCCCAAGAGCGACGGCCCGACGAGCCAGGCCACCAAGACCAGCGCGGTCGCGGCCCCGGCGCTGACCAGCCAAAACCCCCGCGAGAAGTGGCGGCTTGCCCCGTCCCGCGCCCGCGCGAAACTCGCCACTGCGCCGTGCAGCCCGCGAGCCTCCTGCACATCCGACATGAGGCCCAGGCGGTTGCGCGCCAGTTCCGCCAGCTTGGCAACGGACCCGTCGGGGGCCACGTGGGATTCATCGTCGAGCATCATCGATCGCTCCCTTCTCCGCGAAGGAATGTCACCAGCACGGGCTCACCTTCCATGAAACGCGAAAGCTCGGCATCCGCCCGGCGCAAGCGTCGCTTCACGGTCGCCGGCGAATACCCGGTCGCATCCGCCACTTCCTGAAGTTGCATACCATCCACCCGGCGAAGGACGAAGACCATGCGGTCGTCAATCCTCAGTTTCTCCAGCAGGCGATAGAAGACTCGCAAGGCCTCGTCCGCGTCGACGCCAGGGACTGGCAAGTCGGGCAGCTCGCCAGTTTCCGTGAGGTGAACCCACTGGCGCAGGCGTCGCCGCCGGAGCTTCCATTTCAGGGTTCGAATGGTCACCGAGACGACGAAGCTACGCAGGGCGCGGGGATCGCGCAGGCTGGCGATCTTGTTGAACCCGCAGAGGAATACGTCCTGGGTCAGATCCTCCGCTTCGTGTGGCGAGGCCAGCGCTCGATCCGCGATCCGGTAGACCATGGAGCCATAGCGCGTCCAGAGCGCGACCGCGGCCCACTCCTGCTTGCCGATGAGCCCGTGGACGAGCTCCGCCTCGCTCGCGGCCGCCGCGGCTGAGCGCGACGGCACGAGCTGAAGTGGGGGATCTGCGTGGGAATCAGCGGACGACATGCTACGGAACCTTCCAGCCCCTCAGTTGCACGAGGACCCATTCTAGCTCAGGGGTCGCTCGCAGACCTTGGGGCGGCGTGCCACAGGAACCAGTACGGAACCGGCGGTGGCGGCTGATCAGAGACGTGCTTTTGCGCCCAGGTGGCCATGTGGTTACCCGCCATGGCCGGCTTCAGCGTCGATGCCGCCCCCCATCCGCGCGCCTGTCAACGCTTTGGCGTTAAGGTGCGGGCGGCCGTTTGCGGCCGACCGTCTGCTGCAATGACGGTTAGCCGGCCGTCTCGAATCGCTGGTATCCACCTGCCGTGAGAACACCGTGGCGAAAGATGGTTTGGTCATGGTTCCGCGCTGCAACGGCATGCTATGCGTCGGCGTGAAGTAGACTTGCCCTTTCAACGTCGATGGCTAGGGCCGTTGCTCGACCGGCCAACATACTCTTCGCAAACTCGGGACCACCAGCGTCAATCGCCAAGCGCAATTCGTCGTTCTTGAGCCCAACGATCTCAGCAAAGAACACCCAATCGTCACCAATCCCGATCTCTATGCCAAGGGGGTTGAACTCATCGGGCTCGAGCCTTGGCCGAATGAGAAGGTATCCCGACCACATGTTGCCGGGCTTCGGAATGACCGGAATGGTATGTCCGATCGCCAGCCCCGAACGGTGCTCAAAGGCGTATCTGCCCAACTCGACAAGAAGACCTGGAATCCAGTCTGCTGCGGCATTGGCATAGGCAATGAGCTCCAGTCGATGTGCAGGGTTTCCATGTGGTTCCTCTACGCAGGGAAAGCGGCGTTCCGATATGCCGTTGGTCGCAAAGGTCCACCAATCCCTCGCGTTGCTATCCGTCGCCATGGGCGGGAAGGCCATAACTCCGAGCACCGTTCGACCGTCTTCCATCAGGGATTTTCGGACGAACGCTGGCGGACCCCAACGACTCATATACCATTGGGTTCTGGCTTGGAATGTAGTGTACGGAAGCTTCGTATCAGTCATGGGTCACCGCACGCATAATGTTTTGCCGTTAAGCTGCGAGCCCGCCGACTAGCCGACCCCTCAATGTTACACCAATGTCCCTGCGGCGGGATCAGTCTTCAACGGCTTGTTCTACGGCGCCTCCACCCCCGCGAATCCTAATCGAGCACGATGCACCTGTTCTCAAGAGTGACAGTTATGGGCAGCGCGTTGCCTTGCCGTTGGATCCCCCTGAGTTCGACTCGCATTTCCTCCAGACGGGACG
>JADGRD010000189.1 GCA_017881285.1 Pseudomonadota bacterium
TCCGCACGGATGGATGGCAGCGAAGCGCGCGAGATCGGTATGCACGTTGAGCGCGAGTCCGTGCAGGGTGACCCACTTGCGGACCGCGACGCCGATCGAGGCCAGCTTGCGTGGCGCCTCCGCCGGCCCCGTCCACACCCCGGTGCGCCCCGGCAGCCGCAGGCCCGCCAAGCCGAATTCCGCCACGGTGAGAATGACCGTCTCCTCCAGGCCGCGTAGGTAGCGGTGCAGGTCGCGCTCCTCCTCGCGCAGGTAGAAGATGGGATAGGCCACGAGCTGGCCGGGCCCGTGCAAGGTCACGTCGCCGCCGCGTTCGACGGGAACGACGGGAACGTCCCCCGCGTAAAGAACGTTGCCCGGCTTGGCCGAACGCCCGAGGGTGATGACCTCGGGGTGCTCGACCAAGATCAGCGTGTCGGGAATCGCGCCGGCCTGGCGCGCGGCCACGCGATCCCGCTGCATGCGCAGGACCTCGCCGTACTCGCGCATCCCCAGGTCGAAGGCGACGGCTTCCTTTGGCGTGGCGCTAACCTACCCGGCGCTTTTCGATGGGCACATAGTGATTGAGCGGCGCGCCGACGTAGATCTGTCGCGGCCGGTAGATGCGTCCCTTGGCGTCGTCCTGGATCTCCTTGAACTGCGCGATCCAGCCCGGCATGCGGCCAATGGCGAAAAGGACCGTGAACATCTCGGTGGGAATGTTGAGCGCACGCATGATGATGCCGCTGTAGAAGTCCACGTTGGGATAGAGCTTGCGCTCGACGAAGTAGGCGTCCGACAGCGCGGCTTCCTCCATGCGCTTGGCGATGTCGAGAAGGGGGTCGTTGATGGCGAGTGCCGCGAGCAAGTTGTCGCACGCCTTCTTGATGATGCGGGCGCGTGGGTCGTAGTTCTTGTAGACGCGGTGGCCGAAGCCCATCAGTTTCTTGCCGCTACCCTTCTGCTTGGCCGCGGCGATGAAGCGCGAGCCATTGTCGCCCGAGCGGTGGATGTCGGTGAGCATCTCGATGACGGCCTGGTTGGCACCGCCGTGCAGTGGTCCCCACAGGGCGCACACTCCGGCGGCGGTGCTGGCGAAGAGGTTGGCCTGGGCCGAGGCGACCATGCGCACCGTCGAGGTCGAGCAGTTCTGCTCGTGGTCGGCGTGCAGCACGAAGATCAGATCCAGCGCCTGCACGACCTCCGGGCGCAGCTCGTAGTCCTGGTACACATCCGAGAACAACATGTGGAGGAAGTTGGCCGTGTATTTGTACGTCGGCTTGGGATAGATGATGGGCAGGCCCCGCGACTTGCGGTACGAGAAAGCCGCGATGGTGCGCACCTGCGAAATCAGGCGGGCGGCTTGGACCTCGAATTCGTCGCGTCTGGTCTGCTCCACCATGCCCGGATAGAAGCAACCCGAGGCATTGATCATGGACGACAGGATCGCCATGGGGTGCGCGGTCGAAGGGAATCCCTCGAAGTGGTACTTCATATCCTCATGCAGGTTCTCGTTCTGCGTCAAGAGCTGTGAGAAGCGCTGAAACTCGGCCTTGGTCGGCAGATGCCCGTAGATGAGGAGATAGGCCGTCTCGACGAACGTCGACTTCTCCGCAAGCTCTTCGATGGGGATGCCGCGGTAGCGCAGGATGCCCTTGTCGCCGTCGATGAAGGTGACGGCACTTTGACACGAGCCGGTGTTGCCGTAGCCATCGTCGAGAGTGATGTAGCCGGTGGCCGCGCGCAGGTTCGCGATGTCGACGCCTCGCTCCTGCTCGGTGCCCTCGACAATGGGCAGTTCGATGACCTTGCCCTCGATGTCCAGTTTCGCCGTCTTTCCCGTGGTGATATCAGTCATGGTGATACCAGTGATAATGGGGACAAAAACAGTCTCTTGACAAGGGCGATCGGCTGGAGGCGCGCCGTGTCACCGGACCGCGGTTGGCGGCAGCCGAAAGGTGGCCCGGCTGTGGTAAAAGGCCCCCCCATGAACAAGGTTGCGCGCGCTCTCATCTCGGTGTCGGACAAGAAAGGCATCCTGGATCTCGGCAAGCGGCTGGCCAAGCTCGGTGTCGAGATTCTTTCCACCGGCGGCACGGCCCGCGCCTTGCGGGAAGCATCGGTGCCGGTCAAGGACGTGAGTGACTTCACGGGTTTTCCCGAAATGCTCGACGGCCGGGTCAAAACCCTGCACCCGCGCGTGCACGGCGGCATCCTCGGTCGCGCCACCGAGGAACATCGCGCGCAAATGCGCGAACATGGCATCGACGCCATCGACCTGGTGGTCGTGAACCTCTATCCCTTCCGCGAGACCGTGGCGCGCGGCGCTGCGTTCGAGGAAGTCATCGAGAACATCGACATCGGCGGACCCGCCATGGTCCGCTCGGCCGCCAAGAACCACGAGCGCGTCGCGGTCGTGGTCGAGCCCGCGGACTACGAACGCGTGTTGGGCGAGCTCGAAAGCACGGGCGAGATCTCGCAGGCGTTGCGTTTCGAGCTATGCCGCAAGGCCTTCGCGCACACCGCGGCCTACGACGGCGCCATCGCCAGCCATCTCGGGCGCCTGTCGGAAACCGGAGTGCCCTTGACCGATTTTCCTGCCACCCTGCACCCGGCGCTGCGCCTCGACCGCCGGTTGCGCTACGGCGAGAACCCGCACCAGAAGGCGGCCTTCTACGCCTGGGACGCGCCCGCGGGCATGTCGCTCGCCAACGCCGACGTGCTCCAGGGCAAGGAGCTCTCCTACAACAACCTGCTTGACCTCGACGCGGCCATGAAGCTGTGCGCGGAGTTCAGCCGGCCTGCGGCGTGCATCATCAAGCACACCAATCCCTGCGGCGTCGCGCTTTCTGACGACGGCATCGCCGCGGCCTACAAGCTGGCGCGCGAGACCGATCCGGTATCGGCCTTTGGCGGCATCGTGGCCTACAACCGCAAGGTCGAGGAAGAGCTGGCCAAGCTCATGGCCGAGGTCTTTCTCGAATGCATCGTGGCCCCGGATTTCTCGCCCGAGGCGCTCAAGGTCTTCTCGGCCAAGAAGAATCTGCGCCTCCTGCGTGCGACCATTGCCGGTTGCGCGCCCGGCCAGCTCGACATGCGCACGGTCTCGGGCGGCGTGCTCGTGCAGACCACCGACGGCGCGACCTGCGCGGCCGCGGCGGGCAAGGTGGTGTCGGAGCGCAAGCCAACCACCGCCGAGCTCGCCGAGCTCGATTTCGCCTGGCGCGTTTGCAAGCACATGAAGTCGAATGCCATTGTGTTCACGGGCGGCGGCCGCACCCTCGGGGTCGGCGCGGGCCAGATGTCGCGCGTCGATTCCGTGAAGCTGGCGGTGATGAAGTCGCAGCTTCCGCTGCCGGGTTCGGTGCTCGCGTCGGACGCCTTCTTCCCGTTCCGCGACGGGCTCGACGCGGCGGCCAAGGCCGGCGTGACCGCGGTTATCGAGCCGGGCGGGTCGGTGCGCGACGACGAGGTCATCCAGGCGGCCAACGAGCACAAGATCGCCCTGGTTTTCTCGGGTGAGCGCCACTTCCGGCACTAGACCATGGGCTACCGGATCCTACTGGTCGGCTCGGGCGGGCGTGAGCACGCCCTGGCGTGGAAACTGCTGCAAAGCCCCCTCTGCGATCGCCTGCTCGCGGCGCCCGGCAATCCGGGTATCGCGGCGCTCGGCCGCGGCCTGGGAGCGGGCCGCGTGACCATGGTCAACATCGGGACCGAGGCGATTCCCGAGCTGGTCGCGCTGGCCAAGGCGGAGAAGATCGATCTCGTGGTGTGCGGTCCCGAGGTGCCGCTCATGGCCGGGCTGGGCGACGCCTGCGTGGCGGCGGGTCTGCGCTGCTTCGGTCCGTCGCGCGCGGCCGCGGAAATCGAGGGCAGCAAGCAGTTCGCCAAGGATCTGATGAGGCGGGCCGGAATCCCCACGGCGGCCTACGGCAGTTTTTCCGACGTGGCCACGGCCGACGCCTTCATCGACGCGCAGCCTGGCGACGTGGTGGTCAAGGCCGACGGCCTGTGCGCGGGCAAGGGCGTGGTCGTGACCTCCGCGCACGACGAGGCGAAGCGAGCGGTGCGCGCCATGCTGGTCGACCGCGCCTTCGGCGACGCTGGCGGCCGCGTGGTCATCGAGGAGCGCCTCATCGGCCGCGAGGTCTCGATGATGGCCCTGTGCGACGGCACGCGCTTCGTGCTGCTCGCCTCGGCCGAGGATCACAAGGCGGTCTTCGACGGCGATCGCGGGCCCAACACCGGTGGCATGGGCGCCTACTCGCCGTCGCCGCTCGTGGATCAGGCCTTGACCGAAACCATCGCGCGCAAGTTCTTCGCGCCGCTCGTGGCCGCGATGGCGGAAGCAGGGCGGCCGTTCCGCGGGCTGCTCTACGGCGGCCTGATGCTGACCCCGGAGCGCGGTCCCCTGGTCATCGAGTGGAACTGCCGTTTCGGCGATCCCGAGACGCAGGCGGTTCTGCCTCGCCTGGACGAGGATCTGCTGCCCTGGCTGCTCGACGCCGCATCGGGTGAGCTGCCCATGCTCTCACCCCAATGGTTGCCCGGCCTCGCGGTGTGCGTGGTGCTGGCCGCCGAGGGCTACCCCGGCAAGGTGCGCTCGGGTGACCCGATCGCCGGGCTCGGCGACGACGGACAGCTCGCCGGCGAGGGCAGCGACCTGGTGGTCTTCCACGCCGGCACGAAGCGCGGTCCTGGCGGCCTGCTGACCAGCGGCGGCCGCGTGCTCGGGATCACCGCCAGCGGCGGAAACTTGGTGGCGGCGCGCGACCGCGCCTATGCTGGCATCGCTCGGATTTCCTGGCCGGGCATGCACTTTCGCAAGGACATCGGACTACGAGGCAAAGCATGAGCGCAAAGACCTGCGACGTCGCGATTCTCATGGGGTCGAAATCCGATCTCGCCACCATGAAGCCGGCCGCCGACGTGCTCAAGGAGCTCGGCCTGACGGTCTGCGTGCGGGTCCTCTCCGCGCACCGCACGCCCGAGCAGACGGCGGTCTTCGTGCGCGAGGCCGCGGCCAGCGGGACCAAGGTCTTCATCTGCGGCGCGGGCGGGGCCGCGCACCTGGCCGGCGCGGTCGCCGCGCATACCACGCGCCCCGTGATCGGCGTCCCCATCTCCTCGGGCAGCCTGCAAGGCATGGACGCCCTCCTCTCCACCGCGATGATGCCGCCCGGAATCCCCGTCGCGACCGTGGCCATCGGCGGCGCGGAGAACGCCGGCCTGCTGGCCGCGCAGATCGTGGCGCTCACCGACGTGTCGCTGGCCAAGCGGGTCGCGGCCGAACGCGATAGCCGGCTCCGAAAAGTCTTGGAAGCCGACGCGGAAGTCAGCGCCAAGTTCTAGCTTTGGCCCCCCATACCCGCGCGCGCCACTTTGGGGTATAAACACAGACCTCATGAGCGACGACAACAGCGAGATCATCATCGAGGAACCCGCTGCCCCACCCGCCAAGGGAGGGCCGGGCTGGTTGAAACGGGTGCTGTGGCTCGGGCCGCGCGTGGCCGAGGCCAGGGAGAAGACCTTCTCGCCGGGCCAGCCCGGCTACGGCGCCTACGATATCGCGCGCCAGATCTGCGACGACGTGGTGAAGATCGGGGAGACCGGCAAGGGCAGCTGGGCCGTGCTCCTGCTCGACTGCACCGCGGTCGAGTTGCTGGTCCGCGCGCACCTGGCCCGCGCCGGCCTCATCTCCGGCGGGAACCCGCTCGGCGAAGCGGACTGGGCGAATGCTCGCACGGCGCCGTCGATGGCCGCCGCGTGGGGCAAGCTGACGGCGGAACAGGACGCGACGCTCGTGGCGATGCTCGGCCCCGAGCGCGACGCCACCATGGGCCGGCTCACCGAAGAGGAGCGGGAATCGTTCGCCACGGGCCTGCACGACCTGGTCATGCGCCTGGCCGAGCCGCTTGAGGTCGAGGCGCATCGGCTGGGGCGGGCGCTCTTCGCGCGCTGGTCGCGCGTGCTGGCAGTGGCCGTGGTGTTGTTCTTGGCGGTCGGCTTGGGGGGCAGGTGGCTGTCCAAGAAACTGGATGGCCCCAACCTCGCCCTGCACGCCGCGGTCAGCACCAGCAGTCAGTTTCCTGGCCAGGGCACGGATCACACCCTGCTCGTCGACGGCGATCCCGATACCCTCGGTTTCCACACCCTGGAAGGTGCTCAGCAATGGGTCGTGATCGACCTGGGCAAGATCTGCAAGATCAAGAAGATCGTCGTCTACAACCGGCCCGATGGTTACGAGGAGCGGGCGGTACCGCTCAAGGTGGAGGTCAGCAAGGACAACCAGACCTACACGCAGGTGGCGGAGCGCAAGGAAACGTTCGACAAATGGACGGCCCGGCGGCTTCACGTCGAGGCGCGCTACATCAGGATGAAGAACACCCCGCCCAACTTCTTCCACCTCGGCGAAGTCGAGGTCTATTGACAGAAGGACCCTGGGAGGGTCCTTCAAATCCCCCGCGAGGAGCGCCGTCGGGCAAAGCCCGCCTGCGCTCACGCGCTGACGAGTTCACTTTCTATCGCCAGGCGGCGAAGGGCAGGCGCAGCAGATAGGCGTGCAAGGTCTGCGGGGCGCAGGTCGAGAGCGGCAGGTAGAGCATGGAAAGGACTGCGGCGCACACGACGAAACCCAGGACCGCCAGCGGCGCGTGCTTCTCGATGCGGACGAGGCGGCCCGCGAGCAGGCCGAGCCCCAATCCATAGGCACCGAGGTAGTGGAAGATGTACGACTGCCGGTGCGTGGTGATGAACGGCAGCGTGAGCGCCACCATGCCCGCGAGCACCAGGCCCTCCTGCCAGTGCACGGCGGCGATGGGCACCCGGTGGCGCAGCCGGCGATAGAGCGCGCGGCCCAGCCCCGCGCAGGCGAGCATGATCGAACCCGTGGTCGCGAACCAAAGCAGGATGTTGCCGATGGTCGAGGTCGCCCGCACCAGGCCGCGCCCGATGTTCTCGTGGTACATGACGATGGGATGGGTGAGTTTGATGGTGGT
>JADGRD010000190.1 GCA_017881285.1 Pseudomonadota bacterium
CGGCCGCTGCGCCGCGAGCGCGATTTCGCCCGTTTCGCCGGGCAGAAGGCGAAAATTCGAACGACAGATCCGGTGGAAGATCGACGGAACTTTTCCGGCGTTCTCCTCGGCGCCCAGGACGGACAGGTGCAGATCGATTGCGACGGCAGGTCGTACCAACTGCCCATCGCGATCATCGTGCGTGCCAACCTGGTTCCCGACTGGGAGGCCGAATTCCACCGGCGAGTCGCGGCCGACCCCACGCAGCCCAAGGGCCGCGCCCACACGATAGCGAGGAGTGCGTCATGAGCGACGGTACGAGTCTCGGCCTAGTTTTGGATCAGGTTTCCAAGGATAAGAACATCGAGCGCAAGGTGCTGGTCGAGGCCCTCGAATCGGCCATCCTCACCGCGGCCAAGCGGGCCTTCGGCGAGGATCGCGAGATGGAGGCGACCTTCAACGAGGCCACCGGCCGGGTGGACCTCTCCCAGATCATCGTCGTCGCGGACCCGGTCACCCAGCCCGCGAAGGAGATCACGCTCGAGGAGGCGACCCGCTTCAACCTGCAGGCCGACGTCGGCGACGAGCTGCTCTTCCAGATCTTCTACGACGACAAGGACCAGGCCAAGGCCGAGGAGCAGGACGGAAGATACGGGGCGCTGCTCAAGCTCAATCGGGCGTGGAAGACCTTCGGCCGCTTCGCCGCGCAGACCGCCAAGCAGGTCATCCTGCAGCGCGTGCGCGAGGCCGAGCGCGAGAACGTCTTCAACCAGTACCGTGACAAGAAGGGCGAGCTGATCTCGGGCATCGTGCGCCGTTTCGAGCGCGGCAACATCGTCGTCGATCTGGGCGGCCCCGAGGCCATTCTGCCGGTGCGCGAGCAGGTGCAGCGTGAGTCCTACCGGGCCGGTGACCGCATCGTGGCCTACGTGGTCGACATCGACAAGTCGGCGCGCGGGCCGCAGATCATCATTTCGCGCGCCCACAAGGGACTCCTCGAGAAACTCTTCGAGATGGAGGTCCCGGAGATCTACGACAAGATCGTGCGCGTCGAGGCCTCGGCCCGCGAGGCCGGCGCGCGTTCGAAGATCGCGGTGCATTCGCGCGATCGTGACGTGGATCCGGTCGGCGCCTGCGTGGGCATGAAAGGCTCGCGCGTACAGGCGGTCGTGCAAGAGCTGCGTGGCGAGAAGATCGACATCGTTCCCTACGACGCCGACCCGGCACGATTCGTATGTAACGCCATCGCGCCCGCCGAGGTGTCGCGCGTGCTCATCGACGCCGCCAACCACACCATGCAGCTCATCGTTCCCGACGACAAGCTGTCGCTGGCCATCGGCAAGAAGGGGCAGAACGTCCGCCTGGCCTCGCAGCTCACTGGCTGGCGCATCGACATTCACTCCGAGGGCAAGGTGCGCGAGATGGAAGAACGCGCGCGTGCCTCGCTGGCCGCCATTCCGGACGTCACGCCGGAGATCGCCGAGGCGCTCTTCCGCGCTGACTGGCGTTCGGCGGCCGAGGTGGCCAGGTCCACGCAGGCCGAGCTGGCCGCGGTGCCCGGCATCGGCACGCCCGAGGCCGCGCTGCGCCTTATCGATGCCGCCGCGAAAGCCGCCGAGGCGGAAAAGGCGCGCGCCCAGGCCGAGCGGGAGGCCGCCGCCGCTGCGCTGGCCGCCGCGAATCCGACCAGCGCCGAGGGGCAGGCATGACGGAGGCCCATCGCCATGCCTCGGGTCCCCGTGCGCACCTGCATCGGCTGCCGGACGGCCTGTCCGGCGGCCGAGTTGGTTTGTTTGATCGCGCCGGAGGGGCAGGTCCGCGTGGCCCAGCGCGGGCCGCGACAGGCCACGGCGGACGAGGCGCCGGGCAAGCGCGGGCGAGGCGCGTGGGTGCATCCCCACTGTCTTGCCACCGCGCTGACCGGCGGCGCTCTGGGCCGGGCTTTTCGCGGGCAGGTCGAGGTTTCGGATCGAGAGGCTCTATTGGCCCGAGCGCATTTCGCGCATGGGCGGTCCAGCGATGCGCAGGGTGATGCACGATGATTGGAAGCGGCTTTGATCGGAGAGATTCGGGCAACGAGGGGTCCGGCGCGGCGAGCTCTGGCCAGAAGCAGCGCGTCTACGATCTCGCCAAGGAGCTCGGGCTGGCCAACAAGGTTCTGCTCGAGAAGATTCGCGGAGCGGGCATCGAGGTGGCCAACCATATGTCCAATCTGGACGCCGCCGAGGTGGAGCGCGTCCGCCGCTCGGTCGAGCGCGAGCGGCAGGAGTCGCTGGTCGAAACCCGCCTGAACGATACCGTCATCCGCCGGCGCTCGCGTGCACCCGGCGCGCCGGCTGTGCGGTCACGCGCGACGGCGGAGACGACCAGGCCAGCGGCGCCAGCCGTTCCCGCGCCGCCGGACCTCGAGACCAAGAAGGTGTACGCGGTGCTCGAACCCACGCCGCCGCCGGTCGTGGTGGAACCACCGCCTGCGCTGGCCGTGCCTAGCCCGGCCGACGATGCCGTCGAGGAGACGGCGGTGGAAGTTGCCCCGGAGCTCGGTGCTCCCGCGCCGCCGATGGTGGAGGAGGAGACCTCAGGTCTCGCTCCGGCGCCGGCAGGGCAG
This sequence comes from Pseudomonadota bacterium, assembly GCA_017881285.1. Taxonomy (GTDB): domain Bacteria; phylum Myxococcota_A; class Polyangia; order Fen-1088; family Fen-1088; genus Fen-1118. The sequence continues at coordinate 2,588 of JADGRD010000190.1, forward strand.
GAAACAAAGTCGGCGGCCACGTTGTCGCCGGTCATCAAGATCCCTCAGCCGGTGGTCACCGGCTCGGCCGCCACCGGCCAGTTCATCCAGCTCCCGGGCATGCCGAGCCGCGACGGTTCGGTGCCCAAGATCGAAATCAAGGATCGCGACGAGGAGCTGCGGCGGCTTGGCCGCAGCGGTCTGGTTTCGCGCGGACCGGGCGGCCGTGACTGGCGCCAGCCGGGGGCGCCGGGCCAGCGTCCGGGTGGGCCGCCCCGCAAGAAGGTGGCGATGGCCGGCAAGAAGATCAAGCAGACGCAGATCACGACGCCAGCCGAGCACAAGCGCGTGATCCGTATGGGCGAGAACATCGGCGTGTCCGATCTCGCGCAAAAGATGGGCGTCAAGGGCAACGAGGTCATCAAGAAGCTGTGGGCGCTGGGCCTGATGGGCGTCAACATCAACCAAAGCGTCGACCAGGACACCGCGACCCTCATCGCCAACGAGTTCGGCTATCAGATCGAATCGACGGCGTTCCGCGAGGATGAGTTCATCTCCGAGGGGCAGGCCGACAATCCCGAGGATCTAGTTCCGCGCGCGCCGGTCATCACGGTGATGGGGCACGTCGACCACGGCAAGACCTCGCTGCTCGACGCCATTCGTAAGGCCAACGTCGCGGCCGGCGAGGCCGGTGGTATCACCCAGCACATCGGCGCGTACAAGGTGCACACCGGCACCGGCGACGTCGTGTTTCTGGATACGCCCGGCCACGAGGCGTTCACCGCCATGCGCGCACGCGGCGCCCAGATGACCGACATCGTGGTCATCGTGGTCGCGGCGGAGGAAGGCCCGATGCCGCAAACCATCGAGGCCATCAAGCACGCGCAGGCCGCCGAGGTTCCCATCCTGGTGGCCATCAACAAGATCGACAAGCCCGGGGCCAATCCCGCCGCGATCCGCACCAAGTTGATGGAACAGGGCTTGGTGGCCGAGGAATTGGGCGGCGAGACCATCTACGTCGAGGTTTCGGCCAAGACCAAGGTCGGCATCGACAAGCTGCTCGAGATGCTGGCCCTGCAGGCCGAGGTGCTCGAGCTCAAGGCCAACCCCAGCAAGCCGGCGCGCGGCAACGTCGTCGAGGCGCGCCTCGACCGCTCGCGCGGCGCCATCGCCACGGTGCTGGTCAAGGAAGGCACCTTGCGCCTGGGCGACCTGGTGGTCGCGGGCGAGGCCTACGGCAAGCTGCGCGCTATGCTCGGCGACAAAGGCCAAATCATCAACGAAGCTGGCCCGTCGACGCCGGTGGAACTGCTGGGGCTCGAAGGCGTGCCGGACGCGGGGGAGCTGTTCAACGTCGTGGCCGACGAAAAATCCGCCAAGGCGCTGGTCGAACACCGTCGCGAGCTGCGCAAGCGCAAGGAAGCCAGCGCGAACACGCGCGTGTCGCTGGAAAACATCCTCGACCGCATCAAGGAAGGCGCGGTCAAGGAAGTGCGCATCGTGCTCAAGGCCGACGTGCAGGGCTCGGTCGAGGCCATCGCCAATGCGCTTCGCAATTTGTCCACGCCGACCGTCGGGGTGAGCGTCATCTCGTCGGGCGTGGGTGGCATCACCGAATCCGACGTGACCTTGGCCAAGGCATCGTCCGCCATCGTCATCGGCTTCAACGTGCGGCCGGCCGGCAAGTCGCGCGCCCTCGCCGATCAAGAGGGCGTGGACATCAAGCTCTACCAGATCATCTACGACGCCATCGACGAAGTGAAGAAGGCGATGGTGGGCATGCTGTCGACAGTCTCGAAGGAGAAGCCCCTGGGCAAGGCCGAGGTTCGTCAGGTCTTCCACATCGCCAAGGCCGGCACCGTCGCCGGCTGCAACGTCACCGAAGGCAAGATCACGCGCAAGGCGCAGATCCGCCTGGTGCGCGACTCGGTCGTCGTGTTCACCGGCCGCATCTCCTCGCTCCGCCGGTTCAAGGAAGACGCCAGCGAGGTCACGCATGGTTACGAGTGCGGCATCACCATCGATGGCTACAACGACGTGAAGGAAAACGACATCATCGAGGCCTTCGAGATCGAGACCGTCGCGGCCATCTTGGACGCGGCCATCACCGACAAGTCGGCCCGTCGCTGATCTGCGTCGGCCCGGCGCCGTCCATTTCTACTGCATGACCGTTGGCATCGCGCGCCTGACGCTGTTTCTGCCCGAGGCACACTCGCTCAAGGAGAAGCGCATGGTCCTGCGGCGGGTGAAGGATAGGGCGCGGCAGAAGTTCAACCTGGCCATCGCCGAGGTGGGCGAGAACGACGTCTGGCAGCGCGCCCTGCTGGGCGTTGCGGTGCTGGGCAGCGGCCGCCGCTTCGTCGAGTCGGCCCTGGACGAGGTGGTCCGCTTCGTGCGCGGCGAGGCCGAGGTCACCAACGTGGAACGCGAAATCCAGACCATGAACGACACCTTGGCGCAAAACGATCTAGGATTCACTTCGCGATGACCCAACGAACCGAGCGCGTGGCCGGCGAGATTCGTGAGATTCTCGGGGAGATCGTCGTCCGCCAGGAGATCAGGGATCCCAGAGTGCGCGGAGCCGGCATTATCACGTTCACGCATGTGCGCATCTCGGGAGACCTGCGCCAGGCGCGGGCCTTCTTCACCGTGCACGGCATGGACGATGAAAGCCTGGAGCGGGTGCGCCAGGGCCTCCACAGCGCGGCCAGCTTCATGCGGCGGCGGATCGCGGACAAACTGCGCCTCAAGAGCACGCCCGCGCTCGAGTTCGAGGTGGACCGCGTGTTCGAGCAGGAGGCGCGCATCGACGCGCTCCTGCGCGAGGTCAGCGAAGACCCCGGCAAGAAGACCGAGTGAGCCTCCTCGTCATCGACAAGCCGAGCGGCCCGAGCTCCTTCGCCGTGTGCAAGCGCGTGCGCGCCTTGCTCGGCAAGCGAGGCGAAAAGATCGGGCACGGCGGCACTCTCGACCCCTTTGCCAGCGGCGTGTTGCCCATCTGCATCGGGGAGGGCACCAAGGTGGTGCCCTTCCTCCTCGATGCGGACAAGGCCTACGAGGCCGTGGTGCGCTTCGGGGTGGAAACCGACACGCTCGATGGCACGGGGCAGGTGGTCGCGGAACATTCGCTGGCGGGGCTGGGCGGAGGATCCGTCGCGGACGCGCTGGCGCACTTTCGCGGCGCCATCGCGCAGATTCCGCCCATGTACTCGGCGCTCAAGCGTAACGGCCGGCCCCTCTACGCCTACGCGCGCCAGGGACAGACGGTCGAGCGGCCGGCACGCCAGGTGACCGTCCACGAACTGGAGATGATCGGCTTCGACCCGCCGGACCGCGCTCGCTTGCGCGTTCGCTGTTCCAAGGGGACCTATGTCCGCTCGCTCGCCGCGGATCTGGGTCAGCGGCTCGGCGTCGGCGCGCACCTCGTGGAACTGCGGCGAACCGCCTCTGGGCCGTTCACCATCGAACAGGCCATCACGCTCGATGCCTTGGCCGAGCGCATCGCCGACGGCAGTCCGCTGCCCATCCTGACGCTTCTCGATGCCCTGGCGCAGTTGCCGAGGGTGACCGTCGATGCGAGCCAGGCGCTGGTGCTCGAACGCGGGCAACAGATGGCCTGGGAAACGATCAGCCAGGGGCGTGAACTCCTCGGTCCCGTGTGCGCCATCCTCGACGGTGTGACAGGACCATCCCTGGTCGCCATCGTTGCCCACGATGGAGAGGGTGGGGTGAAGATCCTGCGCGGCTTTCCGTCAAGTCGGTAGCTAGGCCTTCGCCAGGCGACCGCTGCTCCGCAGTTCCTCCAGCGCGGCGTCGAAGCGCGCTTTGGCCATCTGCTCGGCCAGTCCTGGGAAGGCCCGGAGGGAGGCCTGCCCGGCGAAGCCGGCAAAGGCGTCCGGCGGCAGGCCGGCACTGGCGGCCAGCTGCGCCGCCTGCTCGAGCAGTCGATGCATCTTGGGAACGGAGACAACGTCAACCGCGGCGCCGGCTTCGGCGACGGAGGGACGGGTGGCTGCACGCTTTTCAGGAAGGGTCATGATGAGTCCTATGGAAGCACCGTTTCGAAGGCGTCAATGACGCTGCCCAGCTTCGAAACGATCGAGAAGCGCACTCGCCGATTGGCAGCGGTGGCAAACGGACGACCTGGCGAAGGCAAGGCCTCCCTTTACGAGCTCGTTCTTGGGGCCTGTCCCTTACGGGCGTGCCGGAAAAGGTACCACCTGGGAGAGGGGCGCTCGGCCACCACGGGCGGACCCTGCTCGGAGCGGCCCCAGCCGCCCGCGCGCCGAGCTTGCATCTCCGAATGAGGATCCCGTCACCCATGCGACACCGGAAACACAGGTAAGTCAGATGCCAGCCCCTGCACGAAATCGGACGGCGCGCAGGGTGAGGAAGGTGTCACGGCCGT
>JADGRD010000191.1 GCA_017881285.1 Pseudomonadota bacterium
CTGCCCTGCCCGCTCGTATTCCGATTGGGCAGGGGTATCTTGAGGTGTTCGAAGGCCTGCGCCGTCGCCTGGCGGCCGCGCGGCGTGCGCACGAGGAAGCCTTCCTGGATGAGATAGGGCTCGTGCACGTACTCGAGGGTATCGCGGTCCTCGGCCAGCGCCGCGGCCAGTGATTCGATGCCCACCGGACCGCCGTCGAAGCGTTCGATGATGGCGCGCAGGAAGCGGCGGTCGCCGTCGTCGAGCCCCCGGCCGTCCACGCCCAAGCGCCGGAGCGCGTAGTCGGCGGCCGCGCGCGTGACTGTGCCGTCGCCGCGCACCAGCGCGAAGTCGTGCACCCGGCGCAAGAGGCGATTGACGATGCGGGGCGTGCCGCGCGCGCGCCGGCCGAGCTCCTCGGCGCCGTCGGCCGTGCAGATGAGGTTGAGCAACCTCGCCGAGCGCTTGACGATGGTGGCCAGCTCCTCCGGCGCGTAGAAGTCGAGGCGCTCGACGATGCCGAAGCGCGAGAGCAAAGGCGAGGTGAGCTGGCCGGTGCGCGTGGTGGCGCCGACCAGGGTGAAGCGCTCGAGGGGCACGGTGATGGCGCTGGCGCCCGCGCCCGCGCCGGTCACGATCTCAATGTGGAAGTCCTCCATGGCGGGATAGAGGCTTTCCTCGATGATGGGCTGCAGGCGGTGGATCTCGTCGATGAAGAGCACGTCACCACGACCAAGTGAGGTGAGAATGCCGGCCAGGTCACCCTTGCGTTCGAGGGCCGGCCCCGAGGTCACGCGCGCCGAGGTGCCCATCTCGTGCGCGATGACATGCGCCAGCGTGGTCTTGCCCAGCCCGGGCGGCCCCGAGAGCAGCACGTGGTCGAGGGCGCCGCCGCGCTTCTTCGCCGCCGCCACATAGACCTCCAGGTTGTCGGCCACCTTGCGCTGACCGACGAACTCCGCGAACGAGCGCGGGCGCAGCGCGGATTCCTCGTCGCCCGGAGCCGCCTGGCCGTCCATGATCTTCTCGGGCGGAAGCCCGGTCTCTGGTTCGGCAGGGGTGGCCGCAGGCGGCGCGGCCCCTGTGCCATCGTCGTGCTTGCGGCGCGCCACTATTTCCTCCGCAGCAGGGCCAGGGCCTGCTTGATGAGGTCGGTCACATGTTGCTTCTCATCGAGCTTGGTCAGGATCGCGTCGAACTCCGCGGGCTTGTAGCCGAGCGCGGTCAGCGCGCCGTGCACCTCGCCCATCCGGCCGGGCGGAACCACGCCGGGCAGGACCGCGCCGCCCGCCGCGTCGCCGCCACCGAGCCCGATCTTGTCGCGCAACTCGACGGCGATGCGCTCCGCGGTCTTGCGCCCAACCCCACGAATCCTGGTCAGGGTGGTGATGTCCGAGCCGGAGATGGCGCGCACCAGATCGCCGGTGGGCAGGCCGGAGAGGATGGCCATCGCGACCTTGGGCCCCACGCCCTGCACCGAGAGCAGCGTCTCGAAGAGGCGGCGTTCTTCCGCCTCGGCGAAACCGAAGAGCTGGAGCGGCCCGTCCTGCACGGTGTGGGTGTGGATGAGGAGGAAGGCCGTGGCGCCGAGCGGCGGCAAGGCGCGCTGGGCGGCCGCGGTGATGGTCACCGCGTAGCCGACGCCACCCGCCTCGATGACGACTCCTTCCGGACCACTTTCGAGCAGGGCACCTCGTAACGAAGCAATCATGAGCTCGTATCATCGCACGCGCGGGCGCGCGGGTCCCGTTTCATGTTGCGAGGGCGCGAGGGGCCGCTGGCGAGCGTGGCAGATGGCGATGGCCAGGGCGTCGGCCGCGTCGGGCTCGGGCACCCGGCGCAGGGCGAGCAGCGCGCGCACCAGGTAGCCGATCTGCTGCTTGGTCGCGGCGCCGTGGCCGACGATGGTGCGCTTGACCAGCGCCGGGGCGTAACCCGCCACCGGCAGGCCGCGGTCGGTCACGATGAAGGTCGCCACCCCACGCGCCTCGCCCAGGGCCAGGGTCGACTGCACGTTCTTGCCGTAGAACGCCTGCTCCAGCGCGACCTCGTCGGGCCGCAGCTCATCGACCAGCTCACGCAGGCCGCGGCCGATGAGGCACAGGCGCTGCGCCCGTTCCATGCGCGCCGGCGCGGTGATGACTCCGCACTCGACGTAGGTCAGCCCCGCCTTGCCGACGCGGTCTACCACGCCATAGCCCAAACGGAGCGATCCCGGGTCGATGCCCAAAATCCGCACGCGGCCTACCGCCGGCATGACAGGCGCTACCCGCTGACTTTTTCCAGCTCGGCTTCGTCGACGTCCAGGTTCGAGTACACGTTCTGCACGTCGTCGCTGTCCTCGAGGGCGTCGAGCAGCTTGAGGGCCACCTCGGCGTCACGACCGGTGAGGTGAACCTTGTTCTGCGGAATCATGGTGACCTCGGCCGACACCGGGTCGGGCATGCCCGCGGCCCGAAGCCCGTTCCGAATGCGCTCGAATTCCTTGGGCTCGGTCACGACCGTGAGCATGTCGTCCTCGACACGCACGTCGTCGGCGCCCAGTTCGATGGCGGCATCGGTGACCTTGTTCTCGTCAACCGCGGATTTCTCGTAGGCCACCACCCCCAGCTTCTTGAACATGTACGCCACCGAGCCCGCGCTGCCCAGATTGCCGTTGCCCTTGGCAAGCAGATTCCGGATCTCACCCGTGGTGCGGTTGCGGTTGTCGGTCAAGATCTCCAGCAGGATGGCCGTGCCGCCCGGACCGTAGGCCTCGAAGTTGAACTCCTCGTAGTTCACGCCCTCGAGCTCGCCGGTGCCCTTCTTGATGGCGCGTTCGATGGTGTCGTTGGGCATGTTGACGGAGCGAGCCTTGTCGACGGCTGCGCGCAAGCGCGGGTTGCCGTTCACGTCGCCGCTCGAGCGCGCCGAAATCGTGATCTCCTTGATCACCTTCGTCCAGACCTTGGACTTCTTGGCGTCCGAGGCCCCCTTTTTGTGCTTGATCTTGGACCACCTGTTGTGACCAGACATGGCCTCTTATCTAACACCTATTCCGGGGGAAAAACCCCCAAAACCGCCGGCTGCGGCGAGAAAGGTCACTGCTCACCAGCCGGGGGTGGCGGGGCTGGGCGTGGCGCTCCATGCCTTCGCCGCATCGCAAGCCTCGGGGCTCGACCGTTTCACGCTCTTGCCCGACCACGCCGAGGCGCTGACATCGATGAAGCCGCCGTACTGGCTGATGACATCCCCGGCGGCAGTCAGCAGGCGCACCGCCTCGCCCGCGTTCGAAAGGCCATCGCTGCCAATGCGGCCGGACACATGCACAAGCAAGGTTCCGTCGCGGGGAGGGACGTCGCTGCCTTCGGCCGGGTCGTATTTCTCGGCGACGACGAGGGCAAAAGCGCCGGGCGTCAGGCTAGCCGCGGGCAGCGTGTCGCTGCCGGTCTTGTCCGCGATCACGAGCCCGCCCAAGGCCGCCACTTCGCTGCCGGCGTTGTAGATCTCGACGAATTCCTGCGTGGTTTCGGCGCCAGCCGAGTTGGCCAGGACCTCCGTGATGACGATGCGCGGAAGCGAGGGCGGCAGGTTCAACGGGATGGGGCTCGAATCCGCCGCATTGCCGGCGCGGTCGACGACGCGGGCCACCGCCTGGGCACTCGTTCCCGCCGGGAGATCCGGAAGGCGTTGCGCAACATCGATGGTGGAGGCAAAGTCGCCGGCCGAGATGGATGCCGTCTGGCCGCCGGCGTCGAGCGCAATCTCGGCGCGCACCGGCTCGTCCGCCGCCAGATGAACCGAGAGGCAACCTTCGGTGACTTCGGCGGTGAACCCCTCGACACGTGGCGCGAACCGGTCCGCCGCATCGGCGGTCGTGAACGATCCCACGCTGCCAGCCGGGACCGGTTTACCGTCGAGGAACTGCAGTCCGCCGGCCACTGTTTCCAGGGTGTAGAGGAGCGACGGCCCCAGCTCGGCCACAAGCGCGATCTGGTAGCAGCTTTGCGGGCACGGCACGACCCCGCCGAGTTGCAGCGGCAACTCGTCCCCGGCGGCTGACCGCAATCGGAAAGGTGGAGCCGAAGCCACCGCCTGTGCCGCCTCGGTGAACCGCACGACGAGCGATGCCAGATTGGTGGCGATGCCGATCGAGCCGGTGGGCGGTTCGACGAGCTGTCCGGCGAGCGGGTCGGGCTCGATACTGGACAGACCGCCACCGGTGGTTTCGGTGGCCGCCTCGGTCTGGTTCTGCCGCAGATCGGTTTCCGGCGTACAAGCCAGGAGAAAGAGGCATGGGATCGAACATGGGTAGGTACGCATCACCGGACTATCGGCAACGGCCAGCGCAAGTTGCGTGGCTCGACGACTTTCTTTCGCCTGCCCAAATCCATGCGCTGTCCTATGCTTCGATTCCGTGATGGAGAAAGACTCGGGAACCTGACGTGGGAAGCTCCGCGAACGAACGCCAGCAGTCCATCGCGAGCGGCGACATCGATGGCGCGCGGCCGCTCGGAGTGTACGTGCACTTTCCTTTTTGTGCCTCGCGCTGCCCCTACTGCGATTTCACGGTGGCGGTGCAGCGGGAGATCCCGCACGAGGCATACGCGGATGCCATCCTGGCGGAGTTGCGGGCGCGCGGACCGTGGTTCCTCGGCGCGGCTGGCCCGCGCCTGGTATCGATCTACTTCGGGGGCGGCACGCCGGGCCTCTGGCGCCCGCGGGCGCTGGGCCGCGTGCTCGAGGGCGTGCGGGAGACCTTCGGCGGTGGCCCCGGCCTGGAGATTACCGTCGAGGCTAACCCGGGGGATCTCGATCCCAGAGGTCTCGTGGCGTTTCGCGGGCTGGGGGTCAATCGGCTTTCGTTCGGGGCGCAAGGCTTCCAAGATCGACTGCTTCGGCGCATCGGACGCAGGCACGGCGGCGCGGCCATCGCCGCCGCGTTCGCGGCCGCGCGCCAGGCTGGGATCGACAACCTGTGCGCGGATCTGATGTTCGGCCTGCCCGGCCAGTCGATGGCGGACTGGCGCGCCTCGCTCGCCGCCCTGGGTGCTCTGCGCCCCGATCACATCACGGCGTACGCCTTGACCGTCGAGGCGGGCACCCGTTTCGGCGCGCTCGAGCGCGCGGGCAAGCTTGACCGCCCCGGTGACGAGGAAGTGGCCGCCATGTACGCCGCGGGCCACGACACCCTGACCGCCGCGGGCTACGAGCACTACGAGATCTCGTCGTACGCCCTGCCCGACCGCCGTAGCCGGCACAACAGCCTGTACTGGACCATGGGCTCGTATCTCGGCCTCGGGGTTTCCGCTGCGTCCTTTCGGCCACTGCCCACCGGGGACGGATGGCGATTCGCCAATCCGCGCTCGGTGAAGGCGTACCTGAAACGATCGACCGCGGGTGCGGACGCACTCGACATCGATCTCGCCGAACACCGCACGGCTGGACAACTGGAGGAAGAAGCCCTGTGGCTCGGCCTGCGCACCGCGGACGGCGTGGATCGCCTGGCACACGCGAAGCGATACGGCCACGACCCACTCGCTCTCCCCGGTCGCGACGCCGCCGCCCGTGCCTGCGCGGACGCCGGCTGGCTGGACATCACGCCCGAACGCCTGCGCCTGCTGCCCGCGGGATTCCTCTTCGCCGACGAAGTCGCCGTTCGCCTGTTGGGCGCACAGCAGAGAGCACAGAGAAGGCAGAGAGCGCAGAGTCCTTGAGGGGAAACGAACTGCGAGCCGACGGCACACCTCCCTCGGCGACCTCGTCCCCCTCTGCGCCCTCTGTGGTTGCAGCCTTGGCTACGGTGGGTTTTTGAGGTTAGATCATGGTCGTGAGCGACATCGGCATTCGCGCGAAGAAGGTCCTGCATGCCGTGGTGTCCGAGTATCTGGCCACCGGCGAGGCGGTGGGCTCGCACACTGTCGCTCGGCGTTACGCGATCGAGGTTTCCCCCGCCACCGTGCGCGCCGTGATGGGCGAGCTGGAAGACGAGGGGCTCCTGCGCCATCAGCACACCTCGGCCGGGCGCATCCCGACCGACCGCGGGCTGCGCCTCTACATCGACACTCTCCTCCGCGTGCGCAGCCTGTCCATGTCGGAGAAGGAAGACATCCGCGGCCGGCTCGGACCGGCCACCGAACCGCAAGAGATCATGCCACGAGTGGCGCGACTGCTGCGCGAGCTTTCCCACCTCGCCGTCGTGGTGCAGGCCCCCCTCCCCAAGTCGGACGAGGTCTCGCACATCGAATTCGTGCGCCTGCGCGACGGGCAGCTTCTCGCCGTCATCGCCACCACCAGCGGACAGATTCAGAACAAGGTCGTGCACGTCGACTTCTCGCTGTCCCCCGGCGATCTCGACCGCATCAACAATTACTTGAACGGCCTGGTCGCTGGCCTCACCCTCGATGGCATGCGCAGGTGCCTGCTGGAGGAGATCGCGAGGGAGAAGGCGCGCTTGGCCAGTCGCGTGGGCAGCCCGGCAGCTTTGCTGCCGGCGGACCATCGCGGGAGGGAATGGGAACCCTTCGAGGGTTCCCATGACAGCGATCCCGTCCTGGCGCAGGCGCTCGGACTGGCCGCGGCCGCCATGCCGGCCGCAGCCCACGCGGGCGAGATCCTTCTTGACGGACAATCGAACCTTCTCGCCAACGCGCCGGACCTTGAGCGAGCCCGTTGCGTGCTGCGCACCCTGGAAGAGAAGGATCAGATCGTCAAGCTCCTCGATCGCACCCTGACCGCGCCCGGCATCTGCGTGTTCATCGGCGCGGAAGCCAAGCTGGGCGCCCTCGACGATATCTCGGTCGTCGCCGCCAGCTATGGCGGCGAGGGACGCCACCTCGGCACCATCGGCGTAATCGGCCCATCGCGAATGAATTATTCGCGGGTCATCCCTCTGGTAGACTTCACGGCCGACGTGATCACCGAGATTCTCCCCAGAATCTAGGGTTCCTGTGTCCGGAGCTAACAATTCATGAGTCACAAGCACAAGAAACCAGTCGATATCGATCT
>JADGRD010000192.1 GCA_017881285.1 Pseudomonadota bacterium
GCGCCGGGGCCGCGGGTGGGGGCGAAGCCAAGCCGGTCGTCAAGCCGGCCCCCGACGAGCCATACAAGGAGTAGGGCAGGTGGCGGTGTGGGAGGCGCTGGCGATGGCCGTCGCGCTTGTGGCTGGCACCGCCTGCGGCTGTCATCGCTCGACGAGCGCGGGCAAGTCCGGGGCGGGCGCGAAAGCAGACGGAGCAAAGACCGCGCAACGAAACCGGCTGCCACGTCTCGACGTGCACACGCACATCAGCCCGGCGGGGCTCGATCGCGCCCTGGCCATCATGGACCAGTGGGGCATCGACGGGATGGTCAACCTCTCGGGGGGCACGCCCGGTCCGCCGGGCTACAAGCTGGAAACCCAGCTACAAATCGCCCGCGCCTCGGGCGGACGTATCGCCGTGTTTACCAACGTCAGTTTCGTCAGGGCCGTGCGCACGCGCCCCGACTACGGCGTCGCCCTGGCCGAGGAATTGCGCGTGGCCAAGAGCCTGGGGGCCATCGGGCTCAAGATCCCGAAGGGGCTGGGCCTAGGTTACCCGGCCCCTGACGGCGAGCATGTGCTGGCCGTCGACGATCCCAAGCTGGACCCGCTGTTCGAGGAGGCGGGCAAGTTGGGCATGCCCGTGTCGATCCACACCGGGGATCCCAAGGCATTCTGGCTGCCGCCCGACGAAAAGAATGAGCGCCTGGAGGAGCTGCGCGCGCATCCCGACTGGTCGTTCTACGGCGAGGCGGTGCCGCCGTGGGGAGAGCTGTACGCGCAATTCGAGCGCCGCGTGGCCCGCCACCCCAAGACTACCTTCATCGGCGTGCACTTCGGCAACGACCCCGAGGACCCCGACAGCGTCGGCCGCATGCTCGACAAATACCCCAACTTCTTCATCGATACGGCCGCGCGCGTGCCCGAGATCGGCCGCCATGACGCCACCAAGATGCGGCAGTTCTTCGAGAAGTACCAGGACCGCATCCTCTTCGGCACCGACCTCGGCGTCGGGCCCACGCAAGACGACATGATGTACGGCTCGAATGGCAGCGAGGCGCCCACCCTCGCCGATGAGCGCCGCTACTTCGAGTCGACCTGGCGCTACTTCGAGACCCGCGACCGCCGGTTCGAGTCGCCGACCCCGATCCAGGGACGCTGGAAGATCGACGGTCTCGGCCTGTCCGAGACGGTTCTGCGCAAACTTTACGGCGAGAACGCCGCGCGCCTGCTCAAGTGGAAGCCTCCGGTCGCGCCAGCCGCGGAAACCGCACCCAACCGGTGACAAAACTTGCGGTTCCGCTTGACGAGCGAGCCCCTCTGCCCATAATCATCGCCTTCGCATTCCGGAGTAGCTCAGTCGGCAGAGCAGGCGGCTGTTAACCGCCGGGTCGGGAGTTCGAGTCTCTCCTCCGGAGCCACCCCATGTCCTCCACGAAGCTGCGTAACTCTTGCCCGGGTGAGCCCCAGCTTGCGCGCCGCCTCGGCCCGGTCCTGGACGCCACCTCGGTCGATGGCGTTCTGAATCTTATGTGCGAGCGCCAGCATGTTGGCCACGCGCATGGCGCCGCCGGCGGCGTCTCGACGAGCTTCTTCGAGTGGCCCCTGCGGACACGTTGGGGTGCGGGCGTCTCTAGCTGGTGGCGTAGGACATTGCCGTAGGTTCCCGACGGCTCCACGGCAACGTCGACGGAAGAGCCGGCTGCGCCGAACGTGCGCAAGACGCCGACGCGGGTGGGAACACGCGCACCGACTCGGTTCCCTCGTTGCCGCCCACCGGGCCGGATACGATTCGCGATCATGCGCCGATAGGGCGTAGGCAGAGGCTAAGGCGCGATCGAGCCCATGAAGGCGGCGGGATAGCGCAGCCCCGAAGCCACGCCCTTTGGCGCCGCTTCGTCGATGCGACGAAGGTCCTCCTCGCTGAGCGAAATCGCGTCAGCGCCTATGTTCTCTTCGAGGTACTTGCGCCGCTTGGTTCCGGGAATGGGCACGATGTCATGGCCCTGGGCCAGCACCCATGCGAGCGCGAGCTGCGAGGGCCGGCAGCCCTTCTCGCGCGCCAGCTCCTCGATGCGCGCGACCAGCTCGAGGTTCTTGCGAAAATTCTCGCCCTGGAAGCGCGGACTCAAGCGCCGGTAGTCGTCGGGCGGCAGATCCTCGAAGCGCTTGAACTGCCCCGTGAGAAAGCCGCGGCCGAGCGGGCTATACGCGACGAAGCCCACGCCCAGGCGGCGACACGCGTCGAGCACTCCGTCCTCGGGGTCCCGGCTCCACAGCGAGTACTCGGTCTGCACGGCGGCGATGGGGTGTACTCGGCAGGCGCGTTCGAGCGTCACCGGGCCGGCTTCGCTCAATCCGAGGAAGCGTACCTTGCCTTCCTTCACCAGCTCACCCATCGCGGCCACGGTTTCCTCGATGGGCGTCTTCGGATCTACCCGATGCAGGTAATAGAGGTCGACGTAGTCGGTGCCCAATCGCCGGAGGCTGCCCTCGATTGAGCGGCGGACGTTGGCGGGTGTGCCGTCGAGCAATCGCCGGGTCGCATCCGCGGAATCGCGGACGATGCCGAACTTCGTCGCCAGCACGATCTTTTCACGGCGGCTCTTGAGGAAGCGGCCGATCAGTTCCTCGTTCTTGTAGGGTCCATACATCTCGGCCGTGTCGAAGAAGTCGATGCCCAGTTCCAGCGCGCGCTTCATGGTGGCCAGCGACTCATGGTCGTCGCGGCCAGAGTAGAAATCGCTCATGCCCATGCAGCCCAGCCCCTGGGCCGAGACGGAGAGATTGGTCTTCCCGAGATTTCGACGGTTCATGGTGCGCCAACTCTAGCGCGCACCATGCGGGCGCGCACCAGGTCCACGATGAAGGCCCGCATGTCAGCCTGGGGCCGACCGTGCGGACGCCGCACATCCAAGAGACGGAAGAGCACGATGAGTGCCCCAGATGTTCGCGACTCGCCCTGGGCCACCTTCCTGGGCCACCTTGCGTCGGGGAGGAACTCGGCACATGGTTGTGGCACGAATGGAACATCCGAAGGTCTTGAACCTGAGCAAAATGGGGACGATCGCCACGGTGCTCGTCGGGGCATTGGCGGCGCTCAGTTGTGGCGGGGCTTCCGCCAACGCTCGGCCGCCAGCTACCGCTGCAAGCGCCTCCGACGTCGACGAGGTCGCGGCTGGTCTGACGGAGCACCACCGCCACCACCACCACGGTGGCGTGACACTCCTCATCGCCTTGAGCCTCGACACGCTCGGCATCTCGCCCGAAGAGCGGCCGGCCGTGGAGAAGATTCGAAGGGATTTGCATGCTCGCATGCAGCCGGCGCGCGCCGCGCAGCAAAGGCTGGCGGCTGCACTGGCCGATGGTGTCGCCGCGGCCAACCTCGATGCGACGACCGTGGACGCCGCAATCGCCCAGGTGTCAGCCGCGGCTGCAACAGTGCACGACGCATCCACGGATGCGCTGAACGAGTTGCATGCGGTGCTGACGCCACCCGAGCGAGCCGCGCTTGTCGACAAGGTCGAGGCGCACTGGTCGGTCTGGCAAAAAGCGAATGCGGAGGAGACCGATCCAGCGAATCCGGAAGCTGGCCGGCTCGCGATGCTCACGACCGATCTTGGTCTGACGCAAGATCAAGTGGACAAGATTCGAGCGGGATTCGGCGAGAGAATGAAGGCAGTGCCGCGGCTTGACCCGCAGGAGATCGCTACGCACATCCGGGCATTTGGCGATGCTTTCCGCAGCGAGAAGTTCGATGCCAAGGCGCTCACAGGTGCGAACGGCGCGAACGCGCACCTAGCTGGGTGGGGCGCGGCTCATCTGGCGCATTTCATCGAGGCAGTGAGTCCCGTGCTCACCTCGGACCAGCGCGCCGAGTTTGCACAGAGGCTTCGCGAGCATTCGGCGCACAGCAATGGAGGGAACGAATGAGCCTAGGCAACCAGACAAGAATGCTGCGAAGGTTTGCGTGCGCAGTCGGCTTGAGCGCGATGCTCGCAACAATCCCGGGATGCTTTCCCATGGTTGGCTACGACGACTACCCGCCTGACGCGTATATCGCCACGACCGCGCCTGTCTACTTCGAGGGGCGGCCCATGTACTGGTATGGCAATCGATGGAGCTATCGTGAGGGGGGGCGCTGGAATCACTACGACAGGGAGCCAGCGGGGCTCTACCAGCGTCGTATGCAAGGTCCGCCCGTGCGACGCACCTACGAGCCGCCCCGCGGGCGTCCCGCCGCTGGGCATTTCGGTGGCAGACCAGGCGGTCGACACTGAACGAGTACTACCAGGAGTTGGGTCACCCGCGCACGCGTGAGTCCGTGGTGCCGGGCCACGTCGGAGTAGTCCTTGAAAGCCCCCGCCTGGATCTGCCGCTCGATAGCGTGGGCCAGGCCCAGCGGGCCCACCTACGGCGGGGTCTGCGCCTCCCCGGTCATGGGCACAAAGACGACCGGGATCACCGTGCGCTCGTCCCAGCCCTGCGCGGTCCGGGTGATGACCCGCAGTTCCTGTTCGCGGGTGCCCACCGGCAGAACCAGTCGGCCTCCGATCCTGAGCTGCTGCCTCAGCGGCGCGGGCACTGACGGGGGCGCCGCGGTCACCACGATGGCGTCGAAGGGCCCAGCCTCTGGCCACCCCCGGTAGCCGTCGCCGGTGCGCGTGCGCACCGAAGCGTAGCCGAGTCGGGCCAGCGTCGCGGCCGCCCGGCGTGCCAGCGGCGCAATGATCTCCATGGTGTAGACCTCTGCACCCAACTCGCTGAGCACCGCGGCCTGGTAGCCCGAGCCGGTACCGACCTCCAGGACGCGCGCCCCGGGCCGCAGCGCGGCCAGCTCGGACATCAGCGCCACGATGTACGGCTGGCTGATGGTCTGGCCCAATCCGATCGGCAAGGGGCCGTCCTTGTACGCCATCTTGGCGCCCCCGGAGGCGATGAATTCGTGCCGCGGCACCTTGCGCATGGCCGCCAGCACCGCGCGATCCACTATGCCGCGCGCCGCGATCTGGGTGGCCACCATCTCGGCGCGCGCCGTGGCCAGGGGATCGCCGAGCCTGACGGGGTCAGGCTCGCCCGACTCACACGCGCGAATTGTTCCCATGCCCAGGTATGCCTCGATCGCGACCATCATCGCCAGAATGCACCGCACAGGCCAAGCCTACCAGGCATTCGTGTGGCAGCCCACGCTGTGGCCGGCAAGCAACCCGCGCAGCGTTCCCTGCCGCCCACCCGCTATTCCGATGTCCTCGGGCAGGGCGCGGCGGACGAGGTCGCACCATCATCAAGGGCCGCCTCGTGCGATGGGGCGCCCGCATTCTCAACGCGGGCTCTCGAACGCCGGAGGTCGACCCGTTGCTGCGTCCGATTGCGCTGGCGGTTGCTCTACCCTCGGCATCGACGAGGTGGGAACCAACGCATTTAACTCCGTAGACCAGACGTAATTGTCTCGCGGCTGGCTGTGATGGCGGCGTCTGCGCGTGGCGAGTGCATCCTTTCTCAATCTCTCCTGGCCCTCGA
This sequence comes from Pseudomonadota bacterium, assembly GCA_017881285.1. Classification (GTDB taxonomy): domain Bacteria; phylum Myxococcota_A; class Polyangia; order Fen-1088; family Fen-1088; genus Fen-1118. The sequence continues at coordinate 5,500 of JADGRD010000192.1, forward strand.
CATCCGGCAAAGGCGTCGCCCGTTCAGTCTTGTCCTCGGGGTGCGGGACTTTTGCGGGAATCGCAAACGCCTCGGAGGCCGGAGCCACGGCGGCGGGGGCCTGTGGCGTCTGGCCTGGCGTGGGCGCCGGCCCGAGCGGCGCTGTGTGGGTCTCCGGTGGCGTCTCTGGCGGTATTCGATTCGGCGTCGGCCCCGCGGCCGATTCGCGGGACGTCACCGACAACCAGGAGCGGATGGTCGCCATGGGGCCTACAACAGTGCCCTTCGCGAAAAGCGCAAAGCCGCCGGCCGCGGCTCCCGCGACCAGACAAACGCAAAGCGCGACAAGAGCGAAGACGGTGCTCCGTTGGCGCGGAAGCTTGTCGATGGATCCACGTCGGCGCCTCGGCTCGGGCTCGTCATCGAGCGGCAGGACATCATCCCACCCTCGCGCTTCATGCTCTTCGCCCTCAGTAGAGAAGTGCTCCTCCGTGCGGCCGAAGGAGTCTTGCTCGCCCAGAGGATGCCCAGCCATCAGGGGCGTGATGCTTCGCTTCCTTTTACTTGGCATGTCCAGAAGGATAGCGGAAAGTATCTTCGACGCCGCCCTTCATCGATTCTTGCCCGCGGAGTTGGCAGCGGCCCGGGAGCAGGCGAGGGCGGCACGTCTTGCGGCGAACCGAGCGATGTCCCGCGACCGCTGCCCTGGTCAGCAAGCCAGCCTTCCCATCGTGGAGATTCCCCCCGTGATTCCAGCGTTGGCGCTGTTGCGTACGGGAAAGTGTGGAAGGTCCTCGTACGCCGCTTGGCTGCTACCAGAGAGCGAACGAGGCGTACGACTGGTTGCCGGTCGTGGTCTGGATGCAGTAGCCGCCATTTCTGGCCGCGGGTATCGACGACCAGTTGCCGCTGTTGCAGGTTTCCGTCGTCCCGTTCACCTTCAGGGTGCGCGGGCTGACGAAGTTCGAGCAATTGCCGCCATGGACGACCGAGGTGGTCTGATAGCAGACCGCACCGGTGCCGAGGTTCCCCGACTGGTAGCTGCCGTTGATGGTGAAGATGGTCGGAGAGGTGCAAAGGCCGGCGCACGCTCCGGTTCCGGCAGCGTTCACGGTGACCGTGGTGTTGGCGCTCGCCGTGAGAGCACTGTCGCTCGCAGTGAGTTTGAGGACGTAGCTGCCGGACGCCGAGAACGTCGCCGTGGTCACCTTCGCGGCGGGGTTGGCAAAGGTCACGGTGCCCGGACCGCTGACCTTTGACCAAGTGACCGTGACCGCTGCCGGCGGGTTGGGCAGGCCATCGTCGGTAACCGTGCCATTCAGGTTGGCCGCCGCCGGCAGGGTGATGGTCTGATTCGAGCCGGCGTTCACCACCGGCGCGTGGTTCACCGGCGCGGCATTGACCGTGATG
>JADGRD010000193.1 GCA_017881285.1 Pseudomonadota bacterium
CTCTGTGTCCTAACCTGAAACCACCTCGCCCCGCGCAGCGGGGAGAGGTCGCCGAGCGCAGCGAGGCGGGTGAGGGGCTGCCGCGTTTCATGGCAGAAGGATTAGGGCCGCCTGGCGGCGGGCCTCTGTGGTGAAAGATCCGGAGGCACTCAACTTTCGAACTGTTCCCTCTTCTACTCGCGCAAGCACGCGGGCGGAATCAGGCTCGAGGGGCGGCCGGTGACGATCAGCCACAGTTGGTGGGCGGCGCGGGTGGCGGCGATGTGGAAGAGATGGCGGGATTCGTCATCCGTGCCATAGGTATTCCGGTTCACGTCGAGCAGCACAACGTAGTCGAATTCCAGGCCCTTGACTTGGCGCACGTCGGTGACGTCGATGCCGGGGCGAAAGGTGAAATCCTGGGCGCGGATGCGGCGCAGGCTCGCCACCTCGGCGCGGCGCAGGCCCTCGCAGTAGCGGTCGGCCTGTTCGGGGTAGCGGGCGAGCAATGCCACCGTGGCGCGCGGCTCGCGCACCAATAGATCGCGCAGGGCTTCGCCGAGAAACGCCACCGCCGCGCCCACCGCGGAGAAGCGAAAGGCCTCGACCGGCGCGCCCGAGCGCTTCGCCTCCGCCGGCACGTCGATGGGCAGGGGGCCCATCGCGTAACGGGCGAGCGCCAGGATCTCGCGCGTGGACCGGTAGGCGATGCGCAGGGGCTCGACGGCGACGTGCGCGAGGCCAAGATGGCCGAGGACCGCCCGCCAGTCGCCGAAGCCATTGTCCAGGAACAGGCGCTGGGCCGTGTCGCCGGCCAAGGTGATGGAGGGAACCTGGCTGGCGTTGCCGGTTTGGCCGCCGGGCACGGTCCGGCCGATGAGCGCCGCCAGTTTCATCGGCGACAGATCCTGCGCTTCGTCGACGAACAGGTGCCGGAGCGGTGACTCCGCCTTGCGCAAGAGCTGGTTCGCGCGCAGCAAGATGGCCAGATCGTCCACGTCGAGGATCGGCAGATCGTCCTCGGTGCGCTCGCCATCGATGCCGATTTCGCCGCGCACGTTTTCGTCGTCATCGATCTCGTCGCGTTCGGCCTCCACGCGGCGCACGTGTTCGGGCAGGTCATCGTCCACGGATTTCTTCCGGGGGCCGTCCGCTTGCCCGAGCGATGTCCAATCGCGGATGTCCTGCAATTCCATCTCGCGCGCCCGTTTGGCCGCGCGGCTCGCGGCCCGCGACTTGTTCCTCTCGGGCGGCCGCTCGCGCGGATCGCGGCTGACGATGGCATTCACCCGGGTCACCAGGGTGCGATGGGCCTCGTCGATGTCCGCTTCCGACACGCGCATTTCCGCGTCGTTGCGCAGCAGCGACATGAGCAACGGGCGATCGGTCAAGAGGTCCGCCCACAATTCGACGACGGCATTGCGGCCGCGCTTGGCCGTGGGCGCGCAGGCCCTTTGTTCGAGCTCGTGCAATAAGGCCGGGTGGCTTTTCACGCGCGTCACCGCCGGCACCACGTCGTCGGTCACGGTGGCCCGCAACCAGGGAATCGCCCTTCGCAATTCCCGTTCCGCCCATTCCTGAAACGTCAACACGGACACCGCGGGCACACCCAGGGCGGGCAAGACCTGGCCGATGTAAGCGGCGAGCGCCGCACCTTGCGTCACCACCACCATGCGCCTTGCCGGGAAACGGTCGGGGTGCGCGAAGTTCAGGTAGGCCAGCCGGTGCAGACCGATGGTGGTCTTGCCGCTGCCGGCGCCGCCCTGGATGACCACCACCCCGGAATGGCGGCCGGTCATGATCTCGAACTGGCGCGGATCGATGAGCGCCGCAATCTCGGGCAGGTGCCGGTCCAGACGCTGCGCCTCTTCCGGCGCCGCTCCCAGGACACCGCGCCGGGGCAGCGGGCGCGTCGCGGTTCGTTCGCCGCCGGCCAACTCGTGCACGGCAAGGTCGGTGCGTTGCCAGCTCGCCGCCGCACCGTGCTTGCGCTTGACCCACACGCCTTGCGGGCAAGAGACGCGCAGCAGCTCGCCGCTCTCGATGGTCAGCGTCCGCCGCGTGATGATGTCGCCCTCGACCTCGCGTTCGCCGAAGGTTTCTTCGTAGTCGCTGCCCTCGGGGTAGCAGTAGTAGAGCTGGCTGATCGGGGCGTCGCGCCAGTCGACGATGTGCACGCGCGCCTTGCCGTCGGTGAAGGTGGCCCGGCCTATGAAGATGTCGCGCTCGACTTCGCCGCGACCCGCGACCCGTTCGCGCAGGCGCAGGTGGCCGAAATACGGCGAGCCCGGATCCACCAGCATGGTCTGCAGCTCGGCGCGCGTGAGCGCCACCTCTTGCAGGCGCTCCATCTGCGCCACCAGGGCGGGTACGTCCTCGAGCCGCGCCTCGCCGATCTCGTCGCGCAAGACGAGGAGCTCGTCGTCCCTGGAGACACCGCGCCCCCGGCCGGCGCGCGGCGCCGCCGCCCGCAGGCTCCCGAGCACGCGGTCAAGCAGCCGTTCCTCCTCCTCGGGAATGGAGGCTTGATTGCCTTCGTCGGCGTCCACCATGCCAATGCAGAACTATAGCGAACCGAGGCTCCCGCTTCTAAGGCAGCGGCCGAAATTCCGCTCGGAGGTGGAACCAACCTCGCCTTGCGGGCATGCTTGGGTCTGGCCGCGTGCGTCTACGTGATCACTTGCCGAGGGGACTGAAATGCTGACAGCGTTGATGCTGCAATTCTTGCTGCTTGCCGATGCCCAGGCCTCGCTGCGTTTCTCGACGACGGAGATCCGGCTTCCGGGTGCCGAGGCGGCGGTGTCGCTCGACTACTTCGCCGCGGAGCGCGCCGCCGGTCGCGTGTGGATCCCGGCTGGCGATACCGGCAGCGTGGATGTGCTCGACGTCGCCACCCATACCGTCCGACGCATTGAGGGATTTGCCGTCGCCACTCGCGCCAGCCACGGCAACATGCGATCGGTCGGGCCGAGCGCGGTCAGCCTGGGCGACGGCATGGCCTTCATCGGCAATCGCGCCACGGCGCAAATCTGCACCGTCGACGCGCAAAAGCTTGCCAAGCTCGCATGCGTCACGCTGACGGCGGCCTCGGACGGCGTGCAGTATGTCGCCGCCACCAAGGAGGTTTGGGTGACCACGCCCGGCGATCGTTCGGTCACCGTAGTGGACGTCGGCAATGCCAGCCGGCCCCGACAAGCGGCGCGCATCCCGCTCGCCGGAGTGCCCGAAGGCTACGCGGTCGATGAAGCGCGCGGACGCTTCTTCACCAACCTCGAGGACAAGGACAAAACCCTGGCCATCGACGTCAGGTCGCGCAAGGTCGTCCAGACCTGGAACGCACACTGTGGCCAAGATGGCCCGCGTGGTCTGGCCTATGATCCTGCCCAGCAGCTGCTCTTCGTCGCGTGCACCGATCGCGTCGAGGTCCTCGACCCGGCCCATGACGGCAAGCTCTTGTCCGCGCTGCCAACCGGCGCGGGCGTGGACAACATCGACTACCTCGCCAGCCAGCGGACGCTCTACGTGGCGGCGGGAAAGGCCGCGCGGCTGACCGTGGCCCACGTCGAGAACGACGGCAGGTTGGTTTCTCTCGGCTCGACGCCCACTGCTCCCGGCGGCCGGGTCGTGGTCGTGACCGCGGACGGAACCGCCGTGGTCGGCGACCCCACGCACGGAGGCGTTCTCGTGCTAACCCCGCGGCCGTGATGGGTGCGCCTTCACCCGCCCGCGGCGCCCCATCCCGTCGCCACCACCGCAAAGCCGCCGCGGCGATAGCGCTGCCTCCGCTGGCCATCGTCCTTGGACACGGCCGGCAGGCGCTCGCCTACCGACCTTTCGACGGCACCGACGCCACGTTACGAGGGCCGGAGAGCCTCTTCTTCGACGTGGCCGGCCGGGCCGCGCGCGCCGCCGGGAGCCCAGCCTGAGAAGTCCGGCTGGGATTGTCCTGGACTACGCGGGTCTGGGCTGGCGAGGCACCCTCACGCGCGGACGGTCCAGAAGTCGTCGGACAGGTCGCGGTTGGCGGCGTAGTCGTAGGGCATGGTGAAGTAGCCCTGCTTGCCCCAGGCGGGGCCCCACGAGTTGCGCACGAGCAGACGCTTCGCCTTGTCGTCGTACCCGACAGCGCACACGGCGTGGCCGCCAAGCTGGCGCTCGCCCCGCTTGGGCAGGTCGAGCACGCCGCTCTTCGCCACCGCGGCGGATTCGAAGGCTTCGTAGACCGAGAAACCGAAGACGAAGGGATACCCCTCGGCCAGGCAGGCGCGCATCTCGTTGAGGCTGGCGATGCGGTGGTAGCTGTGGATGGTGTGCTGCTTGGCCTGGGTGTAGCACGCGGCGGGCGGTTTCTTGGCGAAGGCGGCGATGACGTAGGGCCACTTCTTCTCCGGGCACACGCCCTTCGCCACCAGGGACTTGATGCCGTCGCGAAGCATGGCCCCCGCATCGGAGGCCACGGTGTGTTCGATGGCGCGCTCGTTGTAGTAGATGAAGAGGCGGCTCAGATCGACGAGCCGCTGGCCGCGCTGGATTTCCAGGAATTCGAGCGCCCCGGCGAGCGCGTTGGCGGTGCAACTTCCGAGCTGCCCTTGGTCCTCGACGGGCGACATGCTGGGCCGCAAATCGACCGATTTGGGCAGGCGGACACCGGTGGGACGGAGATCGGCGTAGCGAAAATCGCGGTGGTCGGGCAGATCCGGGATCCATCCGCGCAGGTGATGGCTCCTGGACGGGCGCTGGCTTGTCATGGTTCCTCCTCTGGCTGGGTAGGGGCTGGGAACAACAGCGCGGTCAGGCTACCACGCCAGATCGAAAATGCCCGGCCCGGCCAGGGACAAGGGCGCGCCGCCCTCAGGTCTTGTAGTTGCCGCCAGCGCCGCCTGTGGCGCCACCCGACGAGGAAGCACAGGTGGTGGGCAGAGTGCAGCCGTAGATGCTCGAACAAACCAGGAGGCTGGTGATGCACGCCAAGCAATCGGAATCGGTCGGGGCGTATTTCTGCAGGCAGGTAGCTTCGCAATTGGAGCGGCCACTGTCGCAGGGACAGGCGAGCATGCAGTTGGCATAGGCCTGGCATCTGCCACCCGCGGCGGCCGAAACGCCGTCGGAGTAGTAGCAATCCGTGAGGTTCGAACCGCACTTCTCTTCGAGGCAGGTGAGCGAGCCGCTCGGCGCCTGACAGGTTCCGTCGGCGGTCACCGTGCATTGGGTGGTCGCCAGGTCGCGCGTACCGCCAAGAACCGCGAGGGTACCGCCCCCCCCACCACCGGCCCCACCCGACGAGGGTGTGCTGGTGCCGCCAGGGCCGCCGTCATTCCAGACGGACATGAGGGCGCTGGTGTCACCAGCGCAACCAAGCACGGAAGCAAGCACGAGTGCCAGGCAGGAAGCTAGAAGGCGCATAGTACTCCTCGGGCGGAAACCGCCACTCTCACGAGTCTGAGCACCGTCGCGGATTCTGTCAAACCGTGGCCGGCCTCGTCGAGGATGCGCTGTGATAGCGATCCCAGGCGGCAAAAGGCCTCATCAGGGGCGGACGCTGACCCGGGCGCCCGGGCGAAGGTTCGGCGCGGGCTCGAGGATCACGTTCTCGCCGGCGTCCAACCCCTGTACCACGATGGCCTCCGTCGCGCTCTGTTCGGCCACGGTCACCGGGCGCACCTCGACCCGCCCGCTCGGGGAAACCACGAAAACCTGATGATGGCGGCCCGCGTTCAAGATGGCGGCGGCCGGAAGCGCCACGGCGCCGTCGAAGCGCGCCCGCACCAGGCGCGCGGGCCGGCCGAGCAGGGCCGCGGGCAACGAAGGGATCTCCACGCTGATGCGGGCGTCGTCCGCGCCGTCGTGCGCCGGTGTGCAATCCAGCACGTAACCGTCGAGCCCGACCTGGCAGAAAGCCAGCCGGCGCGCCTCGGCGGCCTGGGCGCCCGGCAACTCGAAGGTGGCGCGATGCCCGGCGGAGCGCAGGTGCAAGGCCAGGCTGCCAGCCTCGACCGTCTCGCCTTCGCGGGTGAAGGTTTCTTCCACCTCGCCGGCGGCGCTCGCCACGACCGCGACTTGCGCCAGGGCGCGCAGGATCTTCGCGATCCTCGCCTTCCTTTCCTCGACCTTGGCAACTTGCCGCTCTTCCTCGGCGCTGTTGCCGACCTGGTGCATGGCCTCCGCGATCTGCTGAGAGAAGGCCAGGCGCTCGCGCTGGCGGGCAAGCTGCTTCTGCAAGGGCTTGGCAGCCTCCACGGCCGCCGCGATGTCACCCGCGGCGACCACGGTGCCGGGCGTCGCAATGCGCGTCACCCGGCCGGCGACGGGGAACTTCATCACCGGTCCGGGCAGGGGGGAAACGGCGCCGGTAACGGCGAAGTAGCGATAGACCGTCCCGGGTACAGCGGCCAGCGTGCGCACGTCGGCGCGAGGCGAGCCGTGGGGCGAGAAGAAGAAAGGCAGCACGATAACGAGCACGGCCGCGGCGGCGAGCACACCGAGCGAGCCGAAGAGGAGAAGCGAGCGTCGTTGACGCCGGCGCAGAGCGGCCTGCTGGGCAACGAGCAGGGGTCCCAAGGTGGACGGCGACGGGGTCACATACGGCGGCGGCACCGGACGAACTGGCGGCGTGACAACTCGCGGCGTCAGCGAGCGTGGGGGCGTGGGCTCGCCGGTCTGCGGCGGCGGCGTGGGAAGCACGGGGAAAGCCGTGGAATCCAGCCGTCTTGCCGGGGCCGGTTCGGGCTCCGCTGGCTCCCTCTCGGATGCGGAGGGACCCGGCTCTTCCGTCGCCAGGGGCGGCGAGAAGGCCTCCGGCACTGCCGCTGGCCGAGTCACGGGCTCATCAAGCGCTTCCGCCGGTAGGCAGGCGGC
>JADGRD010000194.1 GCA_017881285.1 Pseudomonadota bacterium
ACCCCGACGTGTTCAAGGCCGGAGCGGCGTATGCCGGCGTGCCGTTCGCCTGTTTCGCGCAGGGTTCCGTCGATAGCCTGGGCTGGAACTCGAGCTGCGCCACCGGCAAGGTCACCAAGACCGGAGCCCAGGGGGGCGATCTCGTGCGCGCGGCCTATCCTGACTTCAGCGGCACGCGCCCACGCATGCAACTCTGGCATGGGACGACTGACGACACGGTCAATTTCACGAATTTCGGGGAAGAGATCAAACAGTGGACCAACGTGCTCGGCGTCAGCGAGACGCCAAGCTCCACCGAGAACAACGCCATCCAGTCCGCGTGGATAAGAACCCGCTACACTGACGGTTCCGGTGTCGTCCAGGTCGAGGCAATCCAGGAGACCGGACAGCCCCACAATCTGGTCGTCGATGCCGCCGAGGCCATCCATTTCTTCGGCCTGGACGGTTCGAATCCAGTTCCCGACGCGGGAGCCAAGGATAGTGGAACGGACACCCGGGCCGGAACTGGCGGGACCGCTGGCGGCACGGGTGGCGGAACCGGCGGTGGTGCGGGTGGCGGTGGTTCAGGAGGCAGCGGTGGTTCCGGCGGACGCGACGCGGGAGCGGGCGGCAGCGGCGGCAGCGGCGGCAGCGGCACGGCAACAACCGGCACTGGAGGGGCCGGCGGCAACAACACCGGCGGCAGCAAGGGTGGCAGCGGTGGCGATGGTGGCAGTGGCGGCAGTGGCGGCAGCAGCACGGTCGTTACCGGGACCGGTGGGCTGGGTGGGGGAGGCAGCGGTGGCAGCGGCAGCGGTGGACGAAGCGGAGGTTCTGGCGGCAGCGGCGGCGCTAGCACGGCCGTGAGTGGCACGGGCGGCAGCGGTGGTAGCAGCAGCGCTGGTGGCAGCGGAGGCGCTAGCACCGTCGCCGGGAAGGGAGGCTCGACGGGGCAGGGAACGGGCCAGGCTGATGGCAAGTCCACTGGCTGCTCGTGTGCCATGGTCGCGGGGCAGCGTTCTCCCACCGGCGGGTATTGGCTAGTCTGGCTGACGCTGACACTCGGGCTCTGCGGGAGATCCCGCAGCCGACGCTAGGATCTCCGCCCTCCGGTGATCTTCATCACCCCAAGACGAGGCGTTCTATCCCCGACAATCCCGCCAAGGCTGTCGACGACTGTTGACGGGTGGCGCTCCTCGCACGTAGCTTTCTACTGAAATGTCACCCTCGAAAGACGTGCGGTTCCTGAACCATGCGGCCCAGCGCGGCAGCCGCATGCGGCGCGCCCTCGGCGGGCTCCTCGTCGCGTTCCTCGCTGGCGGGGTCTCCGCCACGGCTGCGGCCCAGCCACAAGACCTGCTCGTCGGCCGGCGGCCCGTGCACAGCGCGGGCGTGAAGAACGCCGTCCGCCTTACCGACGGCGTGCTCAGCAACGAAGGCGACGAGTGGCTGACCGACTTGACGGCGCGCTTCTCCTCCTCCCGGTCGTTCGTCGATTTCGACCTGGGCAGCCCGCAGGCGCTCCGCTGCGTGATGGTCCAGGCCGACAACAACGACGTCTACTTCATGTCCGGCTCGCTCGACGGCCAGGACTGGCGGCAGATCTGGCGCGTCGGCGCCGAGGTCGGCGCCGGCATGCGGGTTCGCAGCGTCAAGCTCGACACCACCGTTCGCTACCTGCGCCTGTCCGCGACCGGCGGCGACGCCCTCTACAGCGTCAGCGAGATCGCGGCCTATTCCCAGTGTCCCGTGCCCTGGCCGGCGGACCTACCGCGCGCGCACGGCATCCCCACCGGCGACGCCGCCGACGCCAAGATCCTGGTCTTCGCGGCCTTGGCCGGCATCTTCGTGCTGCTGCACCGGCGCAAGGGGCCCAACCTGCAATACGTGCTGCTGCTGCCGGTGCTGGGCGCGGGCTGGATGATGGTCTCCGAGCTGGTCGAGCTCTACCCCTTCTTCAACCAGGAGCCGCCCCTGCGTGCCATGGCGGCCCTGCTCGCCGCGCTGGTGGCGGTCAAGGAAGCCTTCCTGGGCAAGCGCTGGGCTCCCCACCGAGCCGTGTCGCTGGCGACCCTCGGCTTCTGCGCGTTCACGGCGTTTGGCACCTACTACCACTTCGGCATGCCGCAGTTCTTCGACCAGGCCAAGGGGCGGCGCACCCTCGTGCACACCTGGGACATGCGGCACTACTACCCGGTGGCGAAGTATTTCCCCGAGCTGCGGTTCGACGGCCTCTACCTCGCCAGCCTGGCCGCCTACATCGACAACACGCCGGGTTTCCAGCCGGAGCAGCTCGGTAACGTTCACCTGCGCGACCTGCGCGACGCCGAGATGCGCAGCGGAACCGAGGTGGCGAGCCAGCTTCCCGCGATCCGGGCTCGCTTCTCACCCGAGCGCTGGGAAGAGTTCAAGCGCGACATGAAGTACTTCTCCGACACCATGGGTGGCGCCGACTACCTGGGCAGCATGCAAGACCACGGTGGCAATGCCACGCCCGTGTGGATCCTGCCCGCCTACTTCATGTTCAACGCGGCTCCGGCCGGTGAGCTCATCATCTCCCTGGCCGGGCTTATCGATCCCATCCTGGTCCTGCTGTTCTTCTACGTTCTGTGGCGCACCTTCGGCCTGCGCGTGATGCTCTACGTGGTGGTGATCTGGGGGGCCACTGATTTCTACAACTTCGGTTCGAACCTCATGGGCTCGACGCTACGCCACGACTGGCTGGTGGCTCTCGGCTTCGGCGCCTGCGCGCTCAAGAAAGGCCGGTATGCCCTGGGCGGGGTGCTCATGGCGTACGGCGGGCTGATCCGCGCCTTCCCGGCCATGGCCACCTTCTTCTTCCTGGTGCCCATGGGGTGGTTCGCGTTCGATGCCTGGCTGGCGCGGCGCAAGCTGCCCACCTGGGCCGAGTGGCGATCGGGCCAGCGACCTGCGCTGCGCGCCTTCACCGGCGCCGCGATTTGCGTGATCGTACTGGTGGCCACGACCTCGGCGCTGTTCGGGGTTCGTGGCTCGTGGATTGCCTGGAAAGAGAAGATCGAGGTGCACGCCACCGGTCCCAGCACCAACAACGTGGGCCTACGCAACGTGCTGGCCTTCAGCCCGGAGCTTTCGGCCAAGGCCCTGAGCGAGCACCGCCGGGCGGGTCCGTGGGGCGACTGGGGAAACGCCCAGCGCATGACCTTCGCCGCGCGGCGGCCGCTGTACTACGCCATCCTCCTCCTTGCCACCGCGCTGGCGCTCATCGCCTGCCGCGGGCGCCGTCTCGATGAAGCCGCGCTCATCGGCCTGCTGCTCATACCTTTCTACTTCTACCCCTCGAACTACTACTGCCACTTCGTGTTTCTCCTACCCATGGCCGTGGTGCGGCCGCGACTCGACCGCGACAAGACCTTCGCCAGCGTCTTCATCGTGCTGGCCGCGATGTGCATCGGGCAGTACTTCACCCTGGCCGAGGGGTGGACCGATCTGCGCTACACGTACCAGAGCTTCCTGCTCCTCATCGGCTTCGGCATCATCCTGCTGCTCCTGGCCTGGGAATCGCTCAGGCTCGCGCCCCTGCTCAAGCCACAACCCGCGCTTGACGGCGCGCCAGCGGAAGGACCGTGACGACCCAACCGGAGACCAAGGCAAGGCCAGCGAGCGGGCGGATGCCCGCGATCTTCGCGGCGCACGGGGCGCCGGTGCTGCTCGACGACGCCGTGTGGATGGCCGAGCTCGCCGCGTGGGCGAAGGCCATGCCGGCGCCGAAGAGTATCCTCATGATCTCGGCGCACTGGGAGGAGCGACCGACGACGCTGGGCGCGACGCGGGCGGTGCCGCTGGTCTACGACTTCTACGGCTTCCCCGAGAAGTACTACCAGACGAAGTACCCGTCACCGGGCGCCCCGGAGCTCGCGGCCAGGGTACGCGAGCTCCTCGAGCAGAAGCGCATCCCCTGCGCCGACGATCCCAAGCGTGGCCTCGACCACGGGGCCTACGTCCCGTTGGTGGCGATGGTTCCCCGCGCCGATGTGCCCGTGCTCCAGATGTCGATGCCTGGGCTCGTGCCCAAGGAGCTGGTCAGCCTGGGCCGGGCACTCGCGCCGTTGCGCGACGAGGGCGTGCTCATCTTCGGGAGCGGGTTCCTCACGCACAACATGCGGTATGCGTTCAGACCCGGCATCCCGGCGTGGGCGCATGAGTTCGACGCCTGGGCAGAGGACGCGCTCTCGCGTCTCGATATCGAGGCGCTCGAGGATTTCCAGGCGCGCGCCCCGGCCGCCCAGATGGCGCTGCCCACGTGGGAGCACTACGCCCCGGTCCTCGTGGCCGCCGGCGCGGTGGCCGACGAGCGGCCGCAGACGACGTTTCCCATCACCGGCTGGTGGATGGATGGAGCGTTCACCAAGCGGTCGGTGCAGTTCGGCTGAATCTCTCGTACTTGTGTGGATGAAGCCGTCACGGCTGGTCGAGGTCGAGCAGGATCTGCCGGACGGTGGCGGCCGCGGGCTTGCCGCGCGGGGTGTAGCTGGTGGTGCTGGGGCCGCCGTAGCCGTACCAGTTCCAGATGTAGAGGCCGTCGATGCGGCGGTGCGAGCTTGCGGGCAGGGTGAAGACCTGGCGGAAGGCCTCGAAGCCGCGCTGCTGCTCGGCGAGATCAGGGGTGCCGCCCGAGGATTCGTCCCACGGCGTGGCGGTGGCGCCCGCGCGCGAGCGGTAGCCGACCTCGGTAAAGATGAAGGGCTTGTCGTATTTCGACAGATCGCCGTCGAGCTCGCGGCCGACACGGCGCCAGCTCGCGGCGAGGGTTGCCACGTCGGAGGGTGCCTGGGCGTCGCGCAGGCTGAAGTAGCCGACCACGCCGATCTCGTCGACCAGCTCGAAGAGCCGAGCGTCGCGATAGTGGTCCCAGTTCGCGGAGTAGACGAGCGTGCCCGAGAAGACCGCGCGAATGAGGCTGATGAGGTGCTGCCAGCGTTCCATGTCGCCATCCAACGTCGACAGCTCGCTGCCCACCACCAGGCGCGTGGCGCCGGTCAGGTTGGCCAGCGAGGCGAGGTCGCCCAGATGCTCGCCGTAGCTGGCGAACCAGGCATCGGCGTCCGACGGCTGCAAGGTGCCACGCCATTCGTCCGGCGTGCGCGGATCGGAGAGGCGAACGATGGGAAACAGGGTGACCTCGAGCCCGGCCCGCCGGGCTTCGCGGATGGCGTCCGCGACCGCCTCCAGGGTCGGCGAGAGGCGCGTGTGCAGGCGCAGCCGGGTCGAGTCCGCGTGCGTCTGGTAAAGCGGCACGACCAGCGCCACGTGGCTGGCGCCGAGCGCCGCGATCTCGGCCAGGAGTGGCGCATACGAGAAGCTCACGTCCTCGGCGAAGAGCCCGAGGGCGACGCCGCGCTGGGCGGGCTCGTGGCTCGGCTGGCGGCGGGAGGGCATGGGTTGGTTGCTCGCGCCGGCGGGCGGTTCCCGCCGGGGCAGGGGCAGGGCGCGCGCTGCGAGGAAGCCCATCGGCGCGAACACCAGGAACGCGATGAGAAGGCCGCGGCGCATGGGCAGCAAGCTAGCACAGGCGCAGGCTATGGGTGGGTGGCCGCGACCAATCCCGCGTCCCCGAGTACGCCATCCCAACCCACGCACGGCCCTTTCAGCGCTCCGCTTCGCCCCCGCGTTCTTGCCCAATGCCGGGCCCAATCTCGACGAAGAGCGATTCCGCGCCGCCCAGCGGCCGCACCAGATGCCCTCCGGTAAGCGCCCGTCGCTCGGCCTCGGGCATGTCGGGCAGGACGGCGAACACGCGCCGGCCCGCGCGCTGGAAGGCATCCACCAGCGCCGGGGCGTCGTGGCCCTGGTCGACGCCGGTGGCCGCGATGACCACGTCGCGATCCAGGAGGAGCGGCCCGAGCGGCGTGGGCTGGTGCGCGAACAGGGCGGCGGGCACGTCGGGCAGGAGCGCCGCCACGGCCTCGAGCTTGCCTAGATTCGCGGTGCGCAGGGCGCGGGCAGCTCGCAGATCGTCGCCCAGGTGCACGGCGGTGGCCCAGCCGAGCAACACGCCCATGGCAGGCGCCAGCCAGCGCAGGAGCGACGGTCGTCGCCGCGCCGCCTGGAAGAGCACCACCGATGCAAGCGCGAACAGGAGCGGGGCATACGCGAGCGCAAGCTGGCGCGCCGCCGAGGCCGGCGAGAGGAGAAGCGGCGGCAGTGCGAGCAGGCCGCCCGCGAGCGCACCCAGTGCGAGCGGGCGCCAGCGCAGGCCCGCCCTCTCTACCAGCAGCGCGAGCGCCAGCGCGGCGAGCGGCATGAGGTCGAGAAGATAGCGCGGGTTGTGGCACCAGCCGTCGTAGCGCCTGGTTCCCGACAGCGCGAAGAGGAGCAGCACCCCGGCCACCACGACCGCCACCGCGCGCAGGATCCGGCGCGCCGGCCCCGCGGGCGCGCGTCGTGACCAAGCCATCACCAGCGCCACCATCACCACCAGCAACCACGGCGCCGACTGCAGCAGTGCCTTTTTCACCGCCGACAGCACCAGCAGAGCACCGGTGCTGGTCCAGTGTCCGCCCATCTCCTGCCAGTACGGCAAGTGCCGCTGCAAGCCGAAATCAAGCACCTGGGCACCGAATGCGCGCAGCGGGTCCCAGGCCGAGTCCCGCGACGCCACTCCGCGCAGGGCCACGTAGCCAGGGCCCTTGCTGATCGGGTTCCAGATGCCGGCGCGCAGGCCGTTGGTGACCGTCGACAGAGCGAGCGGCAACGCCAACCCGGCGAGGTAGGCCGTGGCCGCGCGCGCCCGTCGCGTCGAAGCGGCCACCAGCACCAGTCCGATCAAGCTGGCCGTCACGATGTGTTGGTAGCGAATGCCCGCGGCCAGGCC
>JADGRD010000195.1 GCA_017881285.1 Pseudomonadota bacterium
CTTCTCGCCCTTGTTCGGCAGGTAGAAGACCTTCTTGGGCGGCATCTTGGATTCACGATTCCAGACCCGAACGTAGATGTCCTTGACCTCGGTGTTGTCCGTGGCGCTGCCCTTGATGTGCACGAGCGGGCCTGAGACGACGGTGGGCGCGCTGACCGAGAGGAGGGGTGGGGTGGCGTCCCACTTCTGGCGGTAGGACGGACTTCCGCTGCCGCCGCGGGCAACGTCGGCCGCCGCCACGAAGGCCTGCCGGCCTAATTCGATGTCGACGCGATAGTAGTCGCCGATCTTGCCGGTGCCGTGGAAGACGCTGCCTGGATTGGCGTAGCCCAAGACCAAACCGTCGGCGGCCGGGGCCTCGCGCAGCGGCACCCCGGCCCGGCTGGCCGCCAGGGAAACGTCCTCGGACGTGGGCTCGACCGTCGCTGGCGGGGCGATCTTGATCTTGATCTTGTCCGACACCGACTCGCCGAGCACGGTATCGGCGACCATCAGCTCGAGCTGGTATTCGTCGCCTTGGAAGTCATTGCCCACTTCGTAGACGAAGGAGAAATCCCGGGTCGCGCCGGGGGCGAGATCCTTGGCCTCGAAACGCCCGGCACTGATGAGGATCCCCTCTTGCCCGGCGCCGTTGCGCACGATGGCCTCGGTGCGCAGCGAGGCGCCCGCGCCGATGTTCTTGACCCGCACGATGGTGCGCACGCGCTCGCCCTTCTGCACGCGGCCGTCGCGGTTGCCGGCCACGTCGTCGACGGTCTGATAGGCGTAGGCGAAGAGGGGTCGCGGTTTGCCCTCGATGTTGAGGATCATCTCGGCAGGGGCCGCGCGCACCTTGCCCTGCCCGAAGAGCTCCGCGCGGATGACATCGGTCCGCGTCAGACTGTTGCGCGGCACCTTGACCGGAAGGTCGTAGGTCTTGGTCGCGCCCGGCGCGATCTTCCCGAACACCATCTCGTTCTCGTCGAAGAGCAGGTTGTCACTGCGCAGGACCGCGCGCACGCGGTACACCGTCGTTCCGCCAGCGTTCTTGACCGTGCCGCGGATCTTGATGGGCTGGCCGGCAGCCGCCTTGCCGTCCCCGTTCACCAACGCGAGCGAGGTTTCGACCGAACCCTCGGAGGCAGCCGGACCTTGGCTCCAGTCGACCCCCAGCTTCTCCAGCGCGGCGGATAGCTTGCGGTCTTGCTCGGCGCGCGCCTTGTCGAGGAACGCCCGGGACTGGGCCACCATGTCTTGCCGCCGCGCGGACTTGGCCTGCGCGATGAAGTCACGCGCCATCTCGATCGGATAGTCGATGCGCGCATCGTCGGGCTCCTCGGCTTCCTCCTCGTCGGCGGTAAGGTCCGGATCGTCATCGTCCTCGACGCGGCGCTGGTCCTTGCCGGGGGGCGGGACGTAGAGATACGACAGCGTTTCGAGCGGGTGGCTGCCCTTCTGCGCGTTGGGATTCTGGAGGTGCCACTCGTAGTCGGATTCCTGACGGCGGCGGGTCGACGGTTGCAGGCTGATCCACGCCTCGTCGCTCTTCTTCTCGACTCGCATGCGGTCGAGCTCGATGTCCGGGGTGACGCCCACGCCCTGGATGGAAACGTCGCCGGGCGTGAGGTACTGGGCCGTGGTGAGCTTGAGGCCCAGCTTGTCATCCGTGCTGTGCTTGCCGAAGGGCACCGGCGAGGGGATGTCGAAGAGCATTTGCACGGAGCCCTTGCCGAACGTGGTCTCGCCGATGATCACCCCACGGTCGAGGTTCTTGAGCGCGCCGGCCACGATCTCCGAGGCGCTGGCCGAGGTCTGGCTGACCAGCACGGCCAGCGGCACCTTGGTATCGCCCCCGCGCGTGGCGTGCTCGTCCTTGCGTTGCGTGCCGCCCGGCCCGACCATGGACACCAGCACGCCCGACTCGATGAAGGCGTCGGCGACCTTCTGGGCCTGGTCGTAGAGCCCGCCCGGGTTGCCGCGCAAATCCATGACGATGCCCTTGACCCTTTCGCGCTCGAAGTAGGCGAGCGCCTTGCCCAGGTCGGACTCGGTGTTGGCGGAGAAGCTGATGATGCGGAAGTAGCCAACCTTCGCGGCCGGCTGTCCCGCGGCCGCGGGCACGTTGAAGACCCGAGGCGGCGGATCGATGGCCGGCGGCCGGATGTAGTCGCGCACGATGGTGAACTTTTTCGGCGCGGTGACCCCGGTGCGCTCGATGTAGACGTCGACCGGCGAGCCGACCTCGCCGCGCAGGCGATCCACGGCCTCCTGCAAGGTCATGTTCATGGTGGATTCGTTGTTGATGCGCACGATGTGGTCCTTGGCCTTGATGCCGATGCGGATGGCCGGCGTGTCGGGCATGGGCTTCTTGACCGTGATGCGGCCCTTGCGATCCATTTCGATGACGATGCCGAGCCCACCGAACTTGCCCTGCGTGGTGGTGCGCATGTCCTTGAAGCTGTCGACATCGAGCAGGACCGAGTGCGGATCCAGCGTGTAGAGCATGCCGTTGGTGGCGGTCATCTCGATGTCGACCAGGTGGCGCGCCCGATCCTTGGCGGGCACCGGGCGCAGGCGCGGCTCGATGAAGGCGAAGATCTGCTTCATGGCGCTGCTCAAGGCCCACGGCGACTCCACGCGCTCGATGGGGAAGATCTTCTGCTCGCCGTTGACCCGGACGGTGACCTGCTTGGGGTCGCGCTCGGGGAAGCGGTCGACGAGCACCTCGGGCACGTCTCGCTGGAGGAAGTCGAGGGCGCCCACCAGCATGCGCTTGGGATCGGGGCGCGTGCGGTCGAAGTACTGGCTGTTCACGTAATAGAGCGTCTTGCTGAAAATCTGGGCCTGGGCCAGCTCGTAGCCCGAGCCGTCCCCGTGCACCGCCGCGTTGAGCGACGGCTCGGCGGCGAGGCGGACGTCCTGGCCGCGGTGTTCGATGGTGAGCAGCAGGGCCAGGGCGGCGGCGCCCAGGAAAACGACGAGCTTGCGAAAACGGTGCATGAAGGACTCCGAACTCTCGGCAGAAGGCGGATTTGGACCGTCGATGAGATCCATGGGTGAATGGGTGATGATAGCAAGAGGCGGCCCCCACGTCGCTCGCGACGTGGGCCCATGACAAAGCTTGCCGCCGGTGCCCGATCCGTGCGATCCACTGACCCGTGACCACGTCCACCCCCGGTACGCTCTACGTCGTCGCGTCGTCCATCGGTAACTCCGGCGACCTTTCGCCGCGCGCGATCGAGACCTTGCGCACGGCCGACGTGGTGCTGGCCGAGGACACCCGCTCGGCGCGCAAGCTGTTGCTCGCCCATGGCATCGATCGTCGGACGCAGTCCTGCTTCGACGCCAACGAACCGGAGCGCGCGGAGGAGGCGGCCGCGCTGCTGCGCGCGGGGCAGAACCTGGCGCTCGTCTCGGAAGCTGGCACGCCCGCGGTGTCGGATCCGGGTTATCGCGTGGTGCGGGCGGCCATCGCCGCGGGGGCGCGCGTGGTCCCGGTTCCCGGCCCGTCGGCCGTGCTGGCCGCGCTGGTGGCGTCGGGGTTGCCCACGGACAGCTTCTTCTTCGCCGGATTTCCACCGCGCAAAACCGGGGCGCGCCGTTCGCTCTTCGCGCGCCTCGGGCACCTCGGGGCGACGCTGGTCTTCTACGAATCCCCCCACCGCGTCGCCGGCACGCTCGCCGAGCTGGCGGCGGTGCTGGGGCCAATGCGGCCGGCCTGCCTGGCGCGCGAGCTGACCAAGACGCACGAGGAGATCGTGCGCGGTAGCCTGGGCGAGCTGGCCCAGCGCTACAGCGGCGACCGGCCTCTGGGCGAGGTCACCCTGGTCGTGGGCGGCGCGCCGGAGGAGGGTGGCACGGATGACGATGACGCGCTGGTCGAGCGGGCCCGGGCGCTGCTCGCCGTCGGCATGTCCGCGCGCGACGCCGCCGACACCCTGGCGGCCGAGGGCCACCGCCCGCGGCGCGACATCTATCAGCTCGTGCTCGCCGCTAGAAGGTAGCGAAGGTGGCGGTCGCCTCGACCAGGATGTGCCAGGAGTACGCATCCTCGATGCGAAACCTGCGGCCGGGGATGTCGTAGACGGCGTTGCGCGAGCCGCCGTCGGTCAGGAAGTGCCCTTCGGCGAAGCGCATGCCGAACAGGCTGCGCAGGCGGGCGTAGCGGCCGAAGTGCGCCGAGAAGCCGGCGTCGCCGCCGAACACGCCGTAGGCCGGGCTGCCCACGACGCCCGAATTCGGCGCCGCCGCGCCGCTGGCATTCACATCGATACCGGACCGGCAGAGGCTGGCGTTGGTCGCGCACCGTGGGTTGCCCGACAGGACTTCCCATAGCTCGCTCTGGGCCAGGCCTTCCAGGCGGTATTCGATGCGTCCGGCCGCCTCGAGAGCGACGCGCGCGTGCAGGGTGGGATCTTCCCAGACCGTGCCCTCGACGCCGATGTCGCCGCCCGCGCGCCGCTGGGGGGAATCGTAGGTGCCGGTGCCGACGTTCTTGTACACGCTCGACGAGGTGAGCATCGGCTGCATGAACCAGCCACCCATGTACGGCTCGAAGGCGCCGAAGCGCTGCGAGAAGATCGAGGAGAAGATGAACTGGTGGTAGCCGAGGCCGACGGCGTGGTTGCCGGTGGGATTGCCCGGATCGAAGCGCTGGTCGCCCGCCACCGAGAAACGGGATTCGAGGCCCAGGACCCAGGTCGGCTTGACGTGGTCACGGGCCTGGTTCATGGCCGCCCAGCGCAAGCCGAACGCGAGGTGCTCGAGGCCGTTGCGCGAGGGGCCCGCGAACACGCGATTGGCGTCCTGGGCGGCGGGAACGAACCCGTCGCGCAATAGGGTTTCCAGGCAGGGCGTGGCCGCGCAGTCGCCGCGCTTGTCGTAATCGAGGCTGCGGCTGTCGGCCACCACGAGCGAGCCGCCCAGGAAGAAGCTGAGATCGTGCACCAGGGCCACCTCCGCGCGCAGGCGCAGGGAGTCGCGGGACTGGTGATAGGTGACGTCGTTGATGATCAGGGCGCCCGTGGTCTGCACGTACTCGCGCCGGATGGAGGCCGTTTCCTGGTCGTGCTGCCAGGCGAGCGAGACGTGGATGTCGCGATCCTTGAGACTGCGGGCCGACAGTACCTGGGTGACCTCGGCCGCGGACGCGGCCCCCGCGGACACGAGCGCCCCAAGACCAGCCAGAACGACGAAGGGCGTACGGATTCCCATCACGGTAGAGCTGCCACGATACCACAATGGCAGCGGTGCTAGGCCTGTTCCTTGTCGCGAAGTCCGAACTCCTTCATCTTGGTCTGCAGGCTCTTGCGCGAGATCTGGAGCTTGCGCGCGGCCTTGGTGACGTTGCCGCCGGTTTCGTCGAGGGCGCGCTGGATGAGCTCGCGCTCGACGCGCTCGGTTTCGGCGCGCACCGCTTCCTTGAGCGAGCCGACCTCCTCGCCGACGGGGGGAACCGTCACGGCGGCCGCTGGCGGCGCCGGGGGGGTGGCCTGCGCCGGCAAGGCGCTACTGGAGCTGGTCGCGCTGGGCGCACTGGGCGCCCGCTCCTCGGGGACTGGCGCGGGCATGGCCGGGTGGAGCGTGCCGCCCAGCTCGCCCGGCAGATCCGCCAGGCGGATGAGTGGGCCCTCGCAGAAGAGGATGGTTCGCTCGATCACGTTCTCGAGCTCGCGGATGTTCCCCGGCCACTGGTGCGAGATCAGGCGATCGATGGCTTCCGGCTCGGCGCCCGTCACCTGCTTTTTCAGCCGCTCGTTGAAGCGCGCCAGGAAGTGGTCGACGAGGAGCGGGATGTCCTCCCGGCGTTCCCGCAAGGGCGGCAGGTGGATGGGCACGACGTTGAGCCGGTAGTACAGGTCGTCGCGAAAGCCGCCCGTGGCGATCTCGGCGGCCAGGTCGCGGTTGGTGGCGGTGATGAGGCGAACGTCGACCTTGATGGTCTTGATGCCGCCGACGCGTTCGAATTCGGATTCCTGCAGAACGCGCAGGAGCTTGACCTGCATCTCGATGGGGATCTCGCCGATCTCGTCGAGGAAGAGGCTGCCGCCGTGGGCTAGCTCGAAGCGCCCCGGCTTGGACCCGACCGCGCCGGTGAAGGCGCCCTTCTCGTAGCCGAACATCTCCGATTCCATCAGGGTCTTGGGAATCGCGGCGCAATTGATCTTGATGAAGGGGCCGCCCGAGCGCGAGGAATAGTCGTGCAGGGCGCGCGCGACCAGTTCCTTGCCCGTGCCCGACTCGCCGGTGATGAGCACCGTGGAAGGGGTGTCGGCGACCTTCTCGACCACCTGATACACCTGCCGGATGGCCAGCGATTCACCCACCAGCCGGAAGCGGCCGCGCGGCGAGGTGTCCTCGGGCCGGGCGTTGCGGCGCGAGAGCATGTGGGTGCGCAGGGCCTTGGCCACGATCTGGCGGATCTGCTCCTGGTCGAAGGGTTTCTCGACGTAGTCGAAGGCGCCCAGTTTCACCGCCTCGACCGCGCTTTCCACCGAGCCATGCGCGGTGATCATGACCACCGGCACGTCGGGGTACTCGGCCGACAACCGCTTGAGCAGGCCCATGCCGTCGAGCCCAGGCATTTTCAGGTCCGTGATGACGGTGTTGATCTCCCGGCTCATGCTGGCCAGGGCCTCGTCGCCGTTGGCGGCGGTGACGACGTCGTAGCCGTCGCGCCGCAAGATGGCCTCGAGCACGCGGCGGATGTTGATCTCGTCGTCCGCGATGA
>JADGRD010000196.1 GCA_017881285.1 Pseudomonadota bacterium
GGGCTTCCTGGTCTTGGCGTGGGTATTCCGGCGCCCGGCGCAATCGAGAATCGATCGCGTTGCCCTGGCGGCCTTGCTGCTCTTGCAGACCATGGTCCACGCCTTCACCGCGGTCCTCACGGGTTGTGTCTTGCTCATCCACGGCGCGCTCGCCGCGCCGCCGAAGCAGCGGGTGCGCGCCGTGGGCGGGTTGGTCCTAGGCGGGCTGCCGGCGGCAAGCATCGCGCTCCTGACGCTCATGCAACATCTGGCCAACGTGGGCGCGCCCCGCATGAACTATCCACCAACGCCGCTCTGGCAAAGGCTCGCTCTGCTCGGCCGCGGATTCGTTTCCGGTCCCTGGTGGCGGGCCTGGCCACTCGTGGCCCTCGCAGCCTGGGGCCTGTCGAGGTGCCTGCGGGCGGGGCGCGGCCTGGACGCACGCGAGCGCTCGCTCGCCATCGCGGGGCTCGGGCTGACCGCCTGCGCGGTACTGCTGCCCTTGCACACCCATAGCTGGGAGTTCTTTTGCATCCGTTTCACCCCGTTCGGGGTGGTCTTCCTGGCGATGCTGGTCGCGCCGGTGCTGGCGACTCGTCCGGCTCGGCTGCTGGTGGTGGCGGCGATCGCCCTCTATTCCACCAGCGCGCTCCTCTGGTCGTGGCACCATCATCGGAGGATTCGCGCCGCCAGCGCTGATCTCGTCGCGGCTTTCTCCGCGCCGCTAGAGCGGCACGGACTGCGTCTCCCCCTGCCTCTCGAACCCCCGCCGGGCGAAGATCCCGACGAGTGGCGGCGTGACATTCCCTACGTCACGACCAATGGCCACATGGGCGCGCTCTTCGCCATCGAGCAGGGCGGGGTACCCGTGGTGTCGTTCGCGGGCTTCACGTGGCAATTGCAGAGGTGGCGCGAACCCCCGGAAACGTGGA
The DNA here is from genome assembly GCA_017881285.1 of Pseudomonadota bacterium. Classification (GTDB taxonomy): domain Bacteria; phylum Myxococcota_A; class Polyangia; order Fen-1088; family Fen-1088; genus Fen-1118. The sequence continues at coordinate 912 of JADGRD010000196.1, forward strand.
TGCCGCCCCGACCCGCGCGCGGCTTCGAATGGCAACTCTGGGAACCCGCCGTCGAGGCCAATCCCCAACTGCGCGAGGCGGGAATCAATCACTACCTCTCCTATGCCGCCCCGTACGAGGACGTCATCCTGCACCTGCGCGCGCGCGATGCCGATGTGCTCCGGCAACGCGGCTTCGTCATCGATTTCCAGCAAGGGGACTTCATGATTGCCCGCTTCCGCGGCTGTGCGTTCTCCGTGACCGTGCCTGCCCTTCCCGATGGTTCGGTGCCCGCCCTGGTGACCGCCGGCTGGGCGCCGAGTCGGCGGGCGACCTTCGCCAGCGTGATTCCGGCCGGCGAGGCAGCGCGGACGCTGCGCATAGCGGGCAGTCCCTGCGGCAACACCTGGGTGCGCATTCTCTACGACACGGACGGCAATGGCGCGCCCACGCGCGGCGACCGTACCTGTCTAGGCGCGGTGGCGAACGGGTACTTGTTCCACCGGGTTGAGCCACGGGACGGTGGCGACAGCCTAGTCTGTGAACCCGGCCCGCCGCTGCTCGCGCCCGAGGCGCCCGCTCCACCCTGACGCCGGAGCATCACTTATGCGTGCGCCCCCCGTTGGCGGACCGCCTCGTAGAGCAGGATGGCGCCGGCGACCGAGGCGTTGAGCGAGGCCACGTGGCCGCGCTGAGGGATCCGCGCGAGCGCCGAGCAACGGCGCGCGACCGCCGTACGCAGGCCGCGGCTCTCGCCACCGATGACCACGGCGAGAGGACCGCGCAGATCGGCCTGGGCGAGCGGAGTCGCGCCCTCGTCGGCGGCGCCGCCCCATACCCCGAGGCCTTGCTCGCGTAGCCAGTCGATGGTACCGAGCAGGTTGTGCACGCGGGCGATGCGCATCCGCTCGCTGGCGCCGGCCGAGGCCTTGACCACGGCCCCGGTCACCGGCGCCGCGTGCTTGTCGGGCACGATCACGCCGTGGGCACCCAGCACCTCGGCGCTGCGAACCAGGGCGCCGAAGTTCTGCGGATCGGTGATGCTATCGAGGATGAGCAGCAGGGCCGCTTCGCCGGCGGCGCTGGCGGCGGCCAGCATCTCGTCGGCGCGCGCGTACTGGAACTCGCCCGCCACGGCGGCCATGCCCTGATGGTTGGGCGAGGCTGCGAGATCCGCGACCAAGCTGCGCGGCCGGAACTCGACCGTGATGCCGCGATCCTTGGCCGCGGCGACCGCGCTTTCGATCTCCTTGGATCGGTAGCCGTCGGCGACGTACACGATGACCACCTCGCGCGGCCGGGCCCGGCACAACTCCTCGACAGGACGAACGCCGAATACCACACGCGACATGGCTTGCCCTCGCCCGCCTACGTCGCGGCCAGCGCGGCTGCGACCTCGCCGACGATGGCGGTGAAGGCCGCGGCCGGCTTTTGCGCGTCGCGGATGGGGCGGCCCACGACCAGGTAGTCGGCGCCCGCCGCGATGGCGCTCGCCGGGGTGGCCACGCGCTTCTGGTCGCCGAGCGCGGCGCCGGCCGGCCGCACGCCGGGCACCACCAGCGCCAGCGTCCCGCTCGCCGCCCGCACCTCGGCCACTTCCTGTGGCGAGCAAACGATGCCGGCCGCGCCGGCCTTCTCGGCGAGCTTCGCCCGGCGCACGACCGCCTCGCGCATGGTGCCGGCGATGCCGTCCGCGCGCAGATCCTCCTCGGACAGGCTGGTCAGCACCGTGACGCCGAGAATGCCGGGTTTGCCCTTCGCGACCTCGACCGCCCTGCGCATCATCTCGAAGCCCCCGGCCGTGTGCACGGTCAAAAGCTCCGCCCCCAAGCTGGTTGCCGAGGCCACGGCGCGCGCCACGGTCTCGGGGATGTCGTGCAGCTTGAGATCGAGAAACACCTTGGCCCCGCGTTTCCGGACGGCTTCGACCGCGCGCGCGCCCGCGGACACGAAGAGCTCGAGGCCGACCTTGCAGAAGCGCGGCTGCCCTTCCAGGCGGTCCAGGAAAGTGCCAAGGCTGGCCAGGTCAGGCACGTCGAGCGCGACGATCACGCGCTCGCTGGCGGCGATGGCCTGGCGACCGTTCACCTGCCGCCCCCTGCCCGCTCGGCCACGACCTTCTCGCTCACCACGCGCACGACGTCCTCGATCTTCACCTTGCGCACCTCGGGCGAGCGGCGCGCTTTGAGCTCGACCACGCCTTCGGCCACGCCCTTCTTGCCCACGGCGATCCGGTAGGGCAGACCAATCAGGTCGGCGTCCTTGAACTTCACGCCCGGGCGCTCGTCGCGCTCGTCGTAGAGCACCTCGAGGCCGGCCTTTTCGAGCTCGGCGTAGAGGCGCTCGGCGACCTCGGACACCTGCGCATCGCCCACCTGCAGCGAAACCAGCGCCACCTCGAAGGGCGCGATGGCCACCGGCCAGACGATACCGTCCTTGTCGTGGTTCTGCTCGATGGCGGCCGCGGCGATGCGCGTGACCCCGATGCCGTAGCAGCCCATGATCATCGGCTTCTCCTTGCCGTCCCCGTCGAGGAAGTTGCACTTCATGGGCGCGGAGTACTTGGTACCGAGGAAGAAGACCTGGCCGACCTCAACGCCGCGGTAACCGCTGAAGTGGCCCTTCTCGCAGCGCGGGCAGGCGTCGCCCACGGCGGCGTCGCGGAAGTCGCCGCAGACCGTGGGCGAAAAGTCACGCTTGGAGACCACGTTCTTGAAGTGGGCGTCGGCCGCGTTGGCGCCGCACACGAAGGACGGCAGGGCGCAGACCTCCAGATCGCAGTAGATGGGGATCTGCAGCCCGACCGGCCCCGCGAACCCGACGGGGGCGCCCGTCGCATCTTCGACCGCCTTGTCGGCCGCGAGTACCAGCTCGCGCGCTTTCAATTCACGCTTCAACTTGATCTCGTTCAGATTGCGATCCCCGCGCACCAGCGCCGCGATCGGCTTGCCGTCGGCGAGGTAGATGAGGGTCTTGACCAGGTTCTCCGGTTTGAGTCCGAGGAAGGCCGTCACCTCTTCGATGGTCTTCTTGCCCGGCGTGGCCACCTTCTCGATAGCCGCGGGCGACGGCGGCGCACTGACGGGCGGCCGCGCCTTCGCCTCCTCGACGTTGGCCGCGTAGTTACAAGAATCGCAGGCCAGCAGCGCGTCCTCGCCGGTCTCGGTCAGCACCTGGAACTCGTGCGAGAGCGAGCCGCCGATGGCGCCGGTGTCGGCCTCCACGGCGCGGAAGGCGAGCCCGCAGCGGCTGAAGATGCGAGTGTACGTGTCGTACATGTTCTGGTACTCGCGCTGCGCATCCTCGTCGGTGGCGTGGAAGGAATAGGCGTCCTTCATGATGAACTCGCGGCCGCGCATGAGGCCGGCGCGCGCGCGCAGCTCGTCGCGGAACTTGGACTGGATCTGATACAGATTCAGCGGCAATTGCCGGTAGCTGCGCACGTCGCCACGCACGAGGTCGACGATCACCTCCTCGTGCGTGGGGCCGATGACGAAGTCGGCGCCCTTGCGATCCTTGAAGCGCAGGAGTTGCTCGCCGTACTGGTCCCAGCGTCCCGACTCTTGCCACAGCTCGCCAGGAATGACCGCGGGCAGAAAGACCTCCTGCGCCCCGGCGCGGTTCATTTCCTCGCGGATAATTCTGGATATCTTCTGGATGACCCGCCAGCCAATCGGTAGGAACGAATACACCCCGGCGGCCACCTTGCGCAGGTAGCCCCCGCGTACCATCAGGATATGAGAGGGGATTTCCGCCTCGGCAGGGGCCTCTTTGAGCGTGGGAATCAGGGTTTTTGAAAGTCGCATGGCGGAAGGCTTCTAGCACGAACGCCGGACCGGTTAGCCCGGAACCGCGCCTGGCCGGCCGCTGCCAACCACCTCAACGCTGAGCGTTGGTCGATTTTGTTGAGCCGTCCAGCCTGGGATCGGGGAAAATAGCTTTTGTGGGAATGGGCTCTCATTCCAGTCGGTTCTTGCAAATGAGAGAGGCGAGGCACCAAGTCTCCCCGATACCGAAACGGCAGGAGGTAACGATGCAGCTACGTCACATCCGTCCGGGGTCGCTTGAATGGCAAGACGCGAAGACAGAGGAAATCGATCAGGGGGTAGAGCGGCTAACGCCGGAAGAAATCAGTCACCTGCGTACACTGTCCGATGACCACCGGGGCGCGTCCCAAGATGAAAGACGCGCGCCGGTGGAGTTGCAGTAGATAGGTCTAGCGGCGAGCCGCCGTCTGCAGGGCGCACCCGCCCTCCGCGGCGAAGCAAGGAGCGAGAAAGGAGCGTGCTTGGTGAGCTCCTTGCGTCGCGCTCGCCTTCCAAGCACTGCCGGTGGCTTCCTGCCACCGGCGGTGCTCTCTTCTTCTGAGAGCGATTTCGTGGCTACGTCTGCACAGGCGCCTGGTAGAGCGTGGCGAGCCCGAGGTCGGGACCCGCATCGGGCATTTGGGCCATGTAGCGCACCGGCGGCGTATCCTTGCCAACGGCCGCATCCGGCATGACCGCGGTGTACACGGGGGCAATGCCGCCCGTGTCGGCGGCGGCGTCAGGGATGGGGGCGATGTACTTGGTGATGATGCTGCCGAGATCGGCTCCGCTGTCGCTAGCGCTGCCGTCGAGCGCAACTCTCAGGTCGGCCGGCGAGTCGGTGGTATTCGCATCCTTGGGCGGCGTCATGTCCACCCCGTAGATTGGCGTGTCCCGCCCCAGCCCATCGTTGCCATTGTCCGGCGCAAGATCGGCCGCGACCTGGACTTCGCGCGTGTCAGGCGCCGCCAGATCGGGGCCGGGCGCCGCGCTGTCCGGGCCAAGGCCGTCGGGCTGGGCCTCCGGCCCGCTGTCCGGGAACACCACCGAATAGATGGGATTGGCCTTGACGTCGGACTTGGACGACAGCCCGCTGTCCTGGAGCGGCCCCGATAGGCCCCCTTCCTTCGCGCAACCACCCACAGCAAGGCCGATGCCCACGGTCGCGGGCATGATCATGTTGCGCATTCGGGCCTTGAGAAAACGAAATACGCGCATCCGCATCTCTTGTTCGCGCATCGGCTGTCCCTCCGCAGGTGGTACCTGACAATGATCCTTCACGATTCCACGGAGGGACAGAAAAAAGAATGACGGATTGCCCCGGCGCGTGACCCTTCACACAACGCCCTGCTCGAAGGCGCACCTATGCTAGAAAGGCGGCCCGGCGCGTGACGACATGAGAAGGCCAGAATCGATCATTCTCGTCCTTGTGCTTGCTTCTCCCGCGACCGCGCTCGCCGACGAAGAATCAACCCCGGTGGAAGCTCCCATCGACCCGGACGCGGTGACGACCGAACGTGCGGTTGGGCCGGTCCAGCCGCTCATTCCACCAGGCATCGACTATCCCGGCATCGTCGACCTGGGGCCGCGGCTCTGGCTGTACGTCGACTACACCTACGAATCCACGAATGATCTGGCCACCTTCTGGTGGGTGCAGGGACGGGGGACCAACTACCGCTTCGCCGTCGGCGGCGGGTACCGTATTGGCGGCCTCGTCTTCCATGGGGAAGTCCCGATCCAGTACACGCAACTCACCATCGACTCGTTGATGCAGCAGCCACCCATTGACGCCGACCGGAGCAAGGCGGCGGTTTCCCTCGGCGACATCAATACCGATGCGCATGTCCACGCCCTTCTGTTCGATCTGCTCGTGACCTATCGAGCCCTCGGTGATTGGGAAGGTGTGGTCAGGCTCACCGGTGAACTGCCAGCAGAACTGCGTGACCAGCCGGTGATCCAAGAGCGGCTCGCGTTCGCGCTGAACCGT
>JADGRD010000197.1 GCA_017881285.1 Pseudomonadota bacterium
GGCCTCGAGGCTTTCGAGACGCAGCTCAAAGGCAGCGGCGAGCACGAGATGTCGACGACCATGGCCTTTGTGCGCATCCTGACCCAGCTTGTGCGCGACCGGAACGTCGGCAAGTTCATCGTGCCCATTGTTCCGGACGAGGCGCGCACCTTCGGCATGGAGGGGTTGTTCCGGCAGATCGGCATCTACTCGTCGGTGGGGCAGCTTTACGAGCCGGTCGACGCCGAGCAACTCATGTCCTACAAGGAGATGAAGAACGGGCAGATCCTCGAGGAAGGCATCACCGAGGCCGGCGCGATGTCGTCGTTCATCGCCGCGGGCACGGCGCACAGCACGCACGGGGTCAACATGATCCCCTTCTATTGCTACTACTCGATGTTCGGGTTCCAGCGCACCGGCGACTTTGCCTGGGCGGCGGGCGACATGCGCACGCGCGGGTTCCTGATGGCGGGCACCGCGGGCCGCACGACCTTGTCGGGCGAAGGCTTGCAGCATCAGGACGGCCACAACCTGATCACGGCGTCGACGATTCCCAACTGCGTTTCGTACGATCCAACGTATGCCTATGAGCTGGCGGTCATCATCCAGGACGGCATGCGCCGCATGGTTGCCGATCAGGAGGACGTCTTCTACTACGTCACCATGATGAACGAGAACTGGCGGCATCCGGGGATGCCCGAGGGCGCGAGAGAAGGAATCCTCAAGGGGATGTACCTGTTGCGGGAGGGCACAGAGAAGAAGTCGCCGCGCGTGCAGCTCGTGGGCTCGGGCGCCATCCTGCGCGAGGTGATTGCAGCGGCAGAGCTGCTGGCGCAGGACTTCGACGTGACCGCCGACATCTGGAGCGCGACGAGCATGAGCGAGCTCCGGCGCGACGGCATCGCCGCCGAGCGCTGGTCCATGCTCCACCCCGAACAGCCGCGGCGGCGGAGCTACGTCGAGACCTGCCTGGCCGGGCAGCCCGGGCCGGTGGTGGCCGCGACCGACTACATGCGCCTCCACGCCGACCAGATTCGCCCCTACCTTGCCGGCAAGCACTACGTGGTTCTGGGCACCGACGGTTTCGGCCGCAGCGATACGCGGAAGAAGCTGCGCCATTTCTTCGAAGTCGATCGGCGCTACGTCGCGGTCGCCGCGCTCAAGGCGCTGGCGGACACCGGCGAGCTGCCGCCGGGCAAAGTTCGCGAGGCCCTGGAGAAGTATGCGATAGATCCCGAGAAGCCCAATCCCGTCACCGTGTGAAGGACGCCGAAACGTGGCCAAGCAAATGGAAATCACCGTGCCCGACCTGGGCGATTTTCATGACGTGGCCGTCATCGAGATCGCAGTCAAGGCGGGCGAGACCGTGCGCAGGGAGCAGCCGCTGCTGACGCTCGAAACCGACAAGGCGACCATGGACGTGCCCTCGCCCTACGAAGGTACGATCAAGGAGATGCTGGTCACCGTGGGCGCCAAGGTTTCCAAGGGCTCGCGCATCGCCGTGATGGAGCTGGCGGAGGCGGCGTTGGGGGCGCCCGCGGCTTTCAAGCCAGCCTCCGCCTCCGAGTCCTCGCGACCGCCCTCCGCGCCCTCGCCACCGGCCAGCCCGGAGACTGCACCACCGATCATCGAGGTGGCGCCCGACCTCTCCGGCGAGCCGCGCAAACCGGGCTCGCACAAGACGCCCGCGCCCGACGAGCTCGCCCAGTCCGCGCCGCCGCCACCGCTCGCCGTGCTGAAGACCAAGGCGCACGCCAGTCCTTCCATCCGGCGTTTTGGGCGCGAGCTGGGCGTGGATCTGAGCCTGGTCAAGGGCACCGGGCGAAGCGGCAGGGTTCTCGAACAGGACGTCAAGAACTACGTCAAGGAGAACGTGGGCAAGGGCGCGCCAACCGCGGGTGGGTTTGTCTTGCCCGAGCTGCCTTTTGTCGATTTTGCCCGCTTCGGGCTCATCGAAGCGCAACCACGTTCACGCATCAAGCGCGTGACCGCGACCCATCTACATGGCGCCTGGCTGCGCGTGGTGCACGTCACCCAGCACGACGAGGCCGATATCACCGACCTGGAGAACTTTCGCAAGTCGGAATCCGTCGAGGCCAAGAAGCGCAACCTGAAGCTGACCATGTTGCCCTTCATTATGAAGGCCGTGGTTGTGACGCTGAAGGCCTTCCCGACCTTCAATGCCTCGCTGGATCCCTCGGGCGAGAACCTGATCCTCAAGCACTACTACCACCTCGGCGTGGCCGTCGACACGCCGGAAGGACTGGTGGTGCCCGTCATCCGCGACGTGGACCGCAAGGGCGTCTACGATCTGGCGGCAGAGCTGTCCTCGGTCAGCGACAAGGCGCGCGCGCACAAGCTCTTGCCCGGGGACATGCAAGGCGGGAGTTTCACGGTGTCGAGCCTGGGCGGCATCGGCGGCACACTGTTCACCCCCATCGTGAACGCACCCGAGGTCGCCATTCTGGGCGTTTCGCGCGCGAGCATGAAGCCCGTGTTCGACAGCGGCGCCTTCGTGCCGCGCTTGATGCTGCCGTTGTCGCTTTCCTACGATCATCGCGTGAACGACGGTGCCGAGGCCGCGCGCTTCACGACGTACCTGCGCCAGTTGCTCTCGGACATCAAGAGATTGTTGCTCTAGGAGGTCGCCATGGCCGCCACCCCTTCCCGCATGGTTTCGCTTGGCACCAAGATGCCGAGCTTTTCGCTGCCCGACACGCTCAGCGGCAAGACCATCGATGCCTCGTCCCTGGCGGGCCGGCCGAGCGTCGTCATCTTCATCTGCAATCACTGTCCCTTCGTCAAGCACATCCGGGTCGGGCTGGCCGCGTTCGGCCGCTTTTGTCGCGAGCGGAACGTGCCCATGGTCGCCATCAGCTCGAACGACGCCGCCAGCTATCCCGCCGACGGGCCCGACGCCATGGCCGCGGAAGTGGTACAGGCCGGCTACGTGTTTCCCTACCTCTATGACGAGTCGCAGGCCGTGGCTAAGGCCTTCGACGCCCGCTGCACGCCGGATCTCTTCATTTTCGATCGCGACGGCAAGCTGGCCTATCGCGGGCAGTTCGACGACGCGCGGCCCAGCAATCAGATCCCGGTCACCGGCCGCGACGCCCGCGCCGCCGTCGAGGCGTTGCTGGACGGCCAGCCGCCCGCCACCGAGCAGAAAGCCAGCATCGGTTGCAACATCAAGTGGAAGCCTGACTTCTCCGCCTCGCCCCGCGTAGAGGGCGAGGGCGCGGCGAAGCCGCGGGGGATGGGGTAGGGCGGGGTGGACCCGAAGTGCCCCGGGCTGAGAGGCCGCCGCCCGGAGGGCGGCGGGTGAGGGGCCCCACTTCCCGCCTCGCCCCACGAAGTGGGGAGAGGTCGCCGCCCGGAGGGCGGCGGGTGAGGGGCTGCGCCTAGAAGATGGTGGTCCCCCAGCCCCTGCTGCGCGGTCGCCTCGTCGCGCGGCGCCAGCGCTTCCTCATGGACATCCGCGTGCGGGGCGGCCGTGTCGTCACGGTTCACTGTCCGAATTCGGGCAGCATGGAGGGCTGTCTGCCCGAAAACGCCGTGGTCATTGCCTCACCCAAGACCGGCCAGGGGCGCCTGTCCCACGTGGCCGAGTGGATCCGCGGGCCCGACGGCTTCATCGGCATCAACACCCATCGCAGCAACGCCATCGTGGGCGAGGCCCTGCGCGCGCGACGGATCCCGGAGCTGGCCGGCTACCAGAGCGTGCACGCCGAGGTGCCCTACGGCCGGCATAGCCGTGTGGATTTTCTGCTTACCGCGCCCGGGTTACCCGACTGCTACGTCGAGGTGAAGAACGCCACCTGGCCCGGCCCCGACGGCGCCCTGGCCTTTCCCGATGCGGTCACCGAGCGCGGCCGCAAGCATCTGCGCGAGCTGGTTCGGCGCGTGACCAGGGGCGACCGCGCCGTGCTGCTCTTTCTCGCCAACCGACCCCACGGCGATCGAGTGCGCGCCTGCCACGAACGCGATCCCGCCTACGCCCGCGCCCTGGCCTGGGCCGCGCACGAGGGCCTCGAGATCCTCTGCTACCGCGCCGCCATCGAACCCCCGGTCGTGACCCTGGCCGAGCGTGTTCCCGTCGTTCTGGTCAAGGTCCCGCGGTCGGGATAGTGGTCGGGTGGCCTGGGTCGCGACGCATCACACGTAAATGTTTATATATCATCTGATAACTCCATGATTTCTTTGTGGAATACGTCTCGCTCGTCCGTGACCTTCGCAAGCGCCTCAATCTGAGCCAAGAACGGTTCGCCCCGCGCGTCGGCACGACGCTGTTGACGGTGAATCCGCCGAAACGCCAACTTTCGCGATAGCGAGGCTGCTCTGCGAACGCTGAAAGCGGAGCCTGCGATATCCGAACCACGGCAAGGTGTTTCCCGGGCTGCTATCGACCTTCAGCGGCTTCTCGGAAGGCCGAACCACGACCGAATTTGCACGTTCACGCGGACGAACGAGAGGGGTAGTCTTGCCTCGATGAAGGACCCCCTGGTTCGCTTTGGTGTTGCCCTGGAAGGCTCGCTCCTGCGCGACCTGGACGCCGTCGTGCGTGAGCGCGGCTGTACGCGATCCGAGTTGTTGCGCGACCTGGCCCGCGCCACGGTGGGCCGGGCCAAGGTGCCCAAGGCGGTCGACGCCATCGCCACGCTCACCCTGGTCTACGATCATCATGTGCGCGATCTGAGCGAGAAGCTGACCGAGCTTCAGCACGACCTGGGCGAGCAGGTGCGTGCGACGTTGCACGTCCACATCAACCACGACTTGTGTCTGGAGGTCATCGTGATCCGTGGCCGATCGGATCGGTTGCAGAGCATGGCCGACCGCTTGTTGGCGCTGCGGGGCGTGAAACAGGGGGGGATCGAGATCGTGGCGGGGATCGCGGCAGAGGGGCATGCGCACGGGCACGAGCACGGTCGGACCCCTCGCCCTAGCCCTCTCAGCCCGGGGCACTTCGGGTCCACCACGCCCGCCTCCACCTCCCGCGGCTTCGCCGCGCCCTCGCCCGCTCCGCGGGGCGAGGGGACCGGACGCGGACGAACGCGGGGTTGACTCTGCCGATTCCTGGTAGTACGTTTTGGGAAATTCGTGCTACTAGACGGATTGCACCCGATACGATGACCCGCCACGTGCTACGCCTGGCTTTCGCGTTCGTCGTCCTGACCCTGTCCGGTCAGGCCCTGGCCCATGACTTCTGGCTGGAACGACAAGCCGGTGCCTTCCTGCTGCGCTACGGGCACCACGGCGGCGAAGCTCTGCCGCTCGACGCGGGGAAACTGCGCACCTTGACCTGCCGCAAGGACAAGGGGGCGGCGGAGAACCTGCTGCGCGCGGCGGTGGTCGCGCCCCGGCAGGTCAGTCTGACTGCGACCTGCGCCGTCGTGTCGGCCTTCCTCGACGGTGGCTACTACTCGCTGACCCCGAACGGCGAGAAGAACCTGCCCAAGAACCAGGTCCCCGACGCGGTGAAGGCGTGGCGCTGTGTGCGAGGCGGGCACGACCTCGCCGTCGGCGAGCGGTCCAGGCGGAGTGCCATCAACGAACGGCCGGCCATCGAGTTCGGCGCGGTGATGCGGATCGAGCCAGCCGGAGAGATCGTGGCCGGCCGGAACGATCTGCGTCGGGTTGATGCCGGTGTGCACCGTGTAGTAGTGCTCCTTGATGTAGGTGAAGTCGACGGTGTCGCCAAAACCCGGCGTCTGGAACAGGTCTCGGGCGTACGCCCACAGCACCGGCATCTCGGTCAGCTTCCGCAGGTTGCACTTGAAATGACCGTGGTAGGCGGGGTCGAACCGGACCAGCGTGGTGAACAACCGGACATCGGCCTCGGTGATCGAGTCGCCGACCAGGTACCGACGAGTCGTGAGCCGGTCGGAGAGCCAGTCCAGTCGCGCGAACAGCCGCTCGAACGATTGCTCATAGGCGAACTGCGACTTGGCGAAACCGCAACGGTAGAAACCGTTGTTGACGTCCCGGTAGACAACCTCCGCCACCTCGTCGATCTCGGCCCGCAGCGCTTCCGGGTACAGGTTTGGTGCGCCGTCCCGATGGAATCGGGTCCACTGGGTGGACAAGTCCAGCGTCATCTGCGCGTAGTCGTTGGTGACGACCGTTCCGGTAGGGATGTCCACGATCGCCGGCACCGTGATGCTCCGCGGGTAGCCGGGGAACCGTGCGAAATAGGCCTGCTGCACCCGTTCGATGCCCAGCACGGGGTCCACGCCGCCAGGGTCCAGGTCGAAGGTCCAGCTCCGCTCGTCGTGGGTGGGACCGCAAACACCCATCGAGAGAACGTCTTCCAGCCCGAGCAGGCGACGGACGATGATCGCCCGGCTGGCCCACGGGCAGGCGCGGGAGACCACCAAGCGGTACCGGCAGGGCTCGACCGGCCACCCGTCGCGGCCGTCGGCGGTGATCCGATCCGCGATGTACCGGGAATCACGGACGAATTCGCCGGAATCGGATTTCAGTTCGTGCTGCACCGCGCCGATTCGCCCGCCGCGATCGGCGCTGTCGGCGCTGTCGGCGCTGTCACCGCTGTCACCGCTCATCGTTCTCCCCCGCAGATCCGTCCGGTGTCGCCCATCCGTGCTGCCTGCATCGGCTGTCCGGCATGACGGTCCGAGAACAGGCTGGACGAGGAAAGGTCGGACGTGAACAGACTGGCACACGGCCAGTACCCGCACCG
>JADGRD010000198.1 GCA_017881285.1 Pseudomonadota bacterium
CTCCCAACGGAAGCTGGAAGTGTTGGATTCGGAGTCTTCTGGGACGGTGAGGACGTATTCGACGACCTCGTTGTCGAGGTACTGAAGTAGCACCACTGCATCCGATCGTGGTTGAGTGAGGGTCGCGAAGCTGATGGCGTCCCTGTGCGACGGCGGCTTCGTCGAGCGCGGAGAGAATGGTGCCATAATCCTGAAGCCCCAACGATCCCACCCCGGGGCGTGCGTCACTGCCCATAGGCAGCGATGATGTTGGCCTGGACCGCGTCGTCGGCCGCATTCGTCGAGTAGTGGGCGGTCATGATCCCTTCGAAGAAGTTCCCCTGACCGCCGTTGCTGTTATCGCCAGCGGTACCCAGGATGATGGCGCCCTCTTTCCTCATGGGGATGTACCTTGTGTTGGGACGCGCTCCGTCGAATGGCGTGGTCAGGCTGCCTGACTGCGCATTGCCGACTTTGATGGTCCAGTGACCATTGGGGGTCGCCAAGCCAGCAATGTCACCCTTCACCAGGCCCGTGACGTACTTCCAGGTCGTCGGTACCGACTGGTTGGCATCGTAGGGACTTAGGGTTCCGGCCCAGAGACCTTGTTCAAGGTCCGCCATAACCCACGGACCCGTGCCAGCCCCCTTGTTCCAAATGGTGCAGGTTCCAAAGTAGACGGTTTCCGCCGCGCCCTCGCCGTTATCCCTACTGTTGGTCTCGGCGTTCCCGTAGTCGAAACAGCACCCACTGTTGTAATAGTTTCCGCTGGTGATCATGTACATCGTCTCTGGGTTGTCGCCGGTTGCGGTGCCCACGGCCGTGTTGTTCCGATAGCCAACACCAATCGCGTTGTGTTCCCCGTAGACGTTATGGCCACTGATCGTGATCGGGAGAGCTTTCGCGTTTGCTTCGTTGTCGCCCGTCGTCTTGGCACCGCCCGGGGGTGCTTTGGTGAGATGGTTACCCTTGCCGGACTGGTCATAAATAATCGAGATGGTACATGCGTCGGTGCCGCAGAACGCGTCCTGGTCAGCCGAGTTTGCGAAGCCACCCGGGGCGAGGACCCCGATGTCCTTGGTTGTGCCATCCGACGTTTTCTTGACCTGGTAAAGGGGCCCGCCGTAGGCGCCCAAGAGGGCCCGAACCGTGCTGTGGGCCGCAACACACGGGCCGCCGTCGGCCGCGTAGATATCGCAAGGCCCCATGGGGGTACCCGTCGAGCCGCCCGCGCCTGTTGCTCCTCCAGAACCTGTGGCGCCGCCTGAGGTAGTTGCCCCACCCGCGCCGCCGGACGGGTTGCCGCCCGTCCCGATCTTGCCGCCCGAGCCTCCCGTGCCGGGGCTGCCGCCCTTCTGGAACACGACCGTGCCCGAAAGGGTCGGGCTTGTGCTCTTGGGGGTCCAAGTCATCTTGTTTCCCGAGACGCAGTACGAGTACTGCGCAGTATTATCGGCCGTGACCACGTTGCCCGAGGTCTTGTAGGTGCCGCTTGTATGCGGATCCATGGATAGCAACCCAAGCCCGCCAGTCTGTTGGATTCTCGCAGTGCAGTTGCACCCACCGCTCGTAGCGGATGTGCAACCGACCGAGGCGTAGCCCAGGCTCATGAGGAGGCTAGCCGCCCCACTGCAAGTGATGGCGACCGACGAAATGACCAGGCACGAGTCCGCCAACGTGATCTGCTCCTCGCCCGACGTCAGGGTGTTGTCCAAATACGTCCCGTCGGAGTTGCCGGTCCACTTTCCGCTCACCTGGAGGGATCCCGTGACCGGCGCGGACAAGCACCCCGCTCCCAACCACGACAGGTCCAGCTCACCAGTCACCTTCAGACACGAAGGCGTCACGGTCCAAGCACCGACCAGGTCGCCACCGCAGGGTGTTACGTTGGACGTCACATTGGAGCAGGACGCGTCGCCTCCTCCACCGCTGCCGCCCCATCCCGTGCCGCCCGAACCTATCTTGCCGCCCGTGCCGCCCAAGCCTGTCGCGCCACCCCGCCCCGGCGTACCTCCTGTGACGGTGGCACCCCCAGAGCCAGCATCGGGCAGTGTTCCGCCGGCTGTCCTTCCACCCGCGCCGCCCGTACCGCTAGTTCCCTGCCACCCCGTGCCGACTGTGACGCCGCCCGTGCCGACTGTGACGCCGCCCGTGCCGCTTGACGTGGATGGAACAGTCGTCCCACTCGTGCCGCCAAGCCCGGCAGCATCTACCACGGGTGTCGCGCATACGCAGGCCGAGTACGTTCCCGCAGACGTACAAGCCTGTGCGCCCTGCTGCCCGGTGGGGCACGCGCACGCGGCGCTTGCACCAGGAACGCACGTAGAGAGCGGATTTCCGCTGCCGCATCCTCCCAGCAGCACCAGGGAGAGGCCCATGACGACAACGCACGCCCTAGTCATCATGTGCAGCATTGTCACTCCATTCCCGCTTCCTAGCAACTCGGCCTCGCCAGTGGACGCGGGGCGAACCAATGAGCAGATTGGGGCAGCAAGCAGCTCGAGATCGAAGGCGCTCGAAAGTCCTTCACGAGGCCATCCTGTTCGGCTAAATGGTGCCGCCCTACCAGGCGGTGCCTTGGGCGGCTTCCAGATCCTCTGTCCCGGTCTGGGTGTGGAGCATATGGGTCCCCTCTAGCGGCTATGAGGATGCCGACATCCAGGTTCTAGCGTAGCCCGCGCACGAAAGCCCCGACGGCGGCCACGCCCCTGTCGTCGATGAGGCGCAGGGTCGCGGAACCGACCACGGCAATGTCGACCTTGCCGCGCAGGAAATTCACGTCGGCCGCGTCCTGCACGCCGAAGCCGAGCGCCAGTGGCAGCTTGGTGGCGGTCCGGCAGCGGGCGAGGTACGCGTCGAGCTCGGCGGAGAACGTGGTGTGCAGCCCCGTCACGCCCTTGCGGGCCACGCAGTAGACGAAGCCGCGGGCCGAAGCGGCGATGTGGCGCAAACGCTCGTCGGGGGTGCTCGGCGAGAAGATGAAGATCGGATCGAGACCCGCGCGCGCCATGGCCGGCAGGTATTCGCCGGCCTCCTCGGGCGGTAGGTCGGGCACGATGGCGCCCGCCAGGCCGGCCGCCTGCATGCGGTCCACGAAACCCGCCACGCCGGCGCGCAAGAGCAGGTTGTAGTAGCTCATGCAGAGGAAGGGAATGGAATGCTTGCGCGTGACGGTGGTGGCGAATTCCAGGCAACGCTCGACGGTGGAGCCGGCGGCCAAGGCTTTCTGGTTCGCCGCCAGGATGACCGGGCCGTCGGCCATCGGCTCGGAAAACGGGATCTGCATCTCCATCAGATCGACGCCCGCCGCCACCATGGCGTCGACGATCTCCAGCGACGCGGCGAAGCTGGGATAGCCGATCACGATGTGGGTCATGAGCAAGATGTCCTGCTTGCTGCGGGCCTGGCGAATCCGTGTTTCCAGCGTGCTCATGGTTTGCGCTCGTAGCTCGCGGCCTTGCGGCGGATGAAGTCTTCCCAGGCCGGATCGCCGAAGGCGTCGGCCACGGTAAAGATGTCCTTGTCGCCGCGCCCCGACTGATTGATCACGATGACGTCGTCGGGGGGAAGGCCGGGCGCTTCCTTGCAGGCCTGGGCGAAGGCGTGCGCCGACTCGAGCGCGGGAATCAGCCCCTCGCGCCGCACGGCCAGGGCCAACGCGGCCACCACTTCCGCGTCGGTCGCGGACTCGAAGCGGACGCGTCCCGTGTCGCGCAGGTGCGCGAGAATCGGCGACACCCCGATGTAGTCCAGCCCGGCGGCCACGGAATGGGTTTCGAGCATCTGCCCGTCGCTGTTCTGCAAGAAATAGGTGCGGTAGCCCTGGGCCACGCCGATGCTCGCGTCCTGCGAAGCCAGGCGCGCGGCATGCCGATGGGTGGGCAATCCGCGGCCGCCCGCCTCGACCCCCACCAGCTCGACCGCGGTATCGTCGAGAAACGCGGAGAAGACCCCGAGCGCGTTCGAGCCGCCGCCCACGCAGGCATAGATGCGGCGGGGCAGGCGGCCGGTGCGCTCGACGACCTGCTTGCGCAACTCCTGGCCGATGATGGACTGGAAGTACGTCACCATGGTTGGGAAGGGATGTGGCCCGCACGCCGTGCCGAGCACGTAGTGGGTGCTGTCCATGTTGGCCGCCCAGTCGCGGAAGGCCTCGTTGATGGCGTCCTTGAGGGTGCGCGAGCCGTCTTTCACCGGCACCACCCGCGCGCCCAGCCGCTCCATCCAGAAGACGTTGGGCCGCTGCCGCTCGACATCGACCTCGCCCATGTAGATGGTGCACTCGAAGCCGAACTTGGCCGCCATGGTCGCGGTGGCCACGCCGTGCTGGCCCGCGCCGGTCTCGGCGATCACGCGTTTTTTGCCCATGCGCCTGACCAGCAGCCCCTGGCCCATCACGTTGTTGGCCTTGTGCGCGCCGGTGTGGTTCAGGTCCTCGCGCTTGACGAAGATGCGCGCCCCGCCGAAGTCGCGGGTCAGGTTCTCGGCAAAGGTGAGCGGCGTCGGCCGGCACGAGTACTCGCCCATGAGGGTTTCGTATTCGCGCCAGAAAGCGGGATCGGCCTGCGCCGCCGCGAAGGCGGTTTCCAGCTCGCGGAAAGTGGCTACCAGGATCTCCGGCAGATAGGCGCCGCCGAACTTGCCGTAGTAGCCGCGCGGTTGGTCGGGGGAAAGCGGGCTCGTCATCACATCATGTCGTCGCAGGGCGTGCCCAAGCGCTGGCCGGCGTACACGCCCAGGTCGGTGTAAATCATGATGCGATTGTCCTCGAGCGGCAGGCTGACCAGCTCGGTCTCGGTCTTGCCCGCGAACCACACCGAGCGCTTCTTGTCGAGGACCAGGCGCAGCTCGCCCTTCTTCGTCGTGAAGATGTCACCCTGCGAGTCGCTGACCACGTTGGTCATCTTGAGCGGCTTCAAGTTCCCGCGCGGGCCCGCGAAGAGGCGAAACGCCTTGTTGTTCTCCGGCTCGCGCGGGCGATCGACATAGTAGTAGGTGCCCTTGTTGTCGCGGGCGAGCGAGTAGGCGCGATACCTCCACAGCGGCCCGAAGAACTTCGCGTCGGTCAGGATCTTGGCCTGCTCGCCGGCCTCGACCGGCTTGAGCTCGGTCGCGCGGTTGCCGCACTGGACTTGGTATTTGCCTTTGCGCAGCCCCACGCCGCCCTGCCACGGGGCATTCACGCGTGGCTCCCAGTACGTGCGGTCCCACGCCTCGTGGCCTTCCCGGCCGCCGCTGGCCACCCGTTGCGCGTAGAAGCGCTTGCCGTCGCCGTAGTAGAGGTGCTTGTCCGATTCGCCCCAGGGTTCCACGGCGATGTAGTGCTGCTTGCCATCGGAAAGGATCTGGAGCTTGTCCATGACCTCGGAGATGTCCACCGTGGGTTGGGTCGGCTCCTCGGGCGCGGCGCCGGCCGGCGGCGCCTTGTCCTTGGCGAGCGCCACCGGCGAGAGGAGCAGGACGCAGGAAATGACGAGCAAGGTTGGGCGAGTCACGGGTGGAGTATGATACCCCCAAGCAACCTCCCCAGAAAAGCCCCATGAGCTCGCCCCTCGCCGTCGGTTCGATCGTCGCGGACACCTACCGTATCACCTCGCAGCTCGGGGTCGGCGGCATGGGCGCGGTCTTCGCGGCCGAGCACTTGCGCCTGCCCGGCAAGCACGTTGCCATCAAGGTGCTGCACAACACGATGGCCACGGCCGAGATCCTCTTGCGCTTCCGGCGCGAGGCGGAGATCGCGTCGCGCATCGGCCACCCCAACATCGTCGAGGTGCTCGACTTCAACACCCTGCCGAGCGGCGAGCCCTTCCTGGTCATGGAGCTGCTCACCGGCGAAAGCCTGGCGGCGCGCCTGCGGCGGGGACGCTTGCCGGAGAAGACCGCCCTCGACATCGCCCGGCAGATCGGCTCGGCGCTCGATGCCGCGCATCGCATGGACGTCGTGCACCGCGATCTGAAGCCCGACAACGTCTTCCTCTGCCCGCGCGACGTCGACGGTGAGCTGCGCGATCACGTCAAGGTGCTCGACTTCGGCATTTCCAAGATCCGCAACGCCGCGACCGTGCTCACCCAGGACGCGGCCATTCTGGGCACGCCCTTTTACATGTCGCCCGAGCAGGCGAGCGGCAAGAACCAGGAGATCGACGGCCGCACGGACATCTTCGCGCTCGGCGCCATCGTCTTCGAGATGTTGACCGGCGTGACCGCTTTCCCCGGCGAGAGTGTGCCAGCGGTCATTTTCCAGGTCGTGTTCCAGCCCCATCCGTCGCTTGCCAACCTCGCGCCCATGGTGAACCCGAAGGTCGCGGCGGCGGTCGACCGCGCCCTGGCCAAAGAGCCGGCCGCGCGCTTCCAGACCATGGCGGCATTCGTCGAGGCGCTCACCGGCCGTCCGCTGATGAACACGGCCCGGCTCACGTCAGGCGAGGCGGGCACGGCGCCGACCATGGCCGCCTCGGGAGCTGCCCTGGCTGGGACCGCAGTGGCGCCCGTTGCGAATGCCGCTCTGCCCGCAACCTCCGTCGCCCCGCCGCAGCCCGCGCGGACGGTCGCACCCGCGCCCGCGAAGCGCGGCAAGGGACCGTGGCTGTTCATCGCGGGGGCCGTGGTGGTGGTCGCGGCCGAGGCCCTCGCCGTGGTGTCGCGAGGCCGCTCGCCGGAGCCGGCTCTGAGCAACCGGGAACATCGTT
>JADGRD010000199.1 GCA_017881285.1 Pseudomonadota bacterium
ATCGACGACATCATGAATCGCGTGCCCAACGTGGACAAGGCGGTGATCGCGGTCCACTGCCACGACGACCTGGGCCTCTCAACCGCGAATTCCATCACCGCGGTCAAGCACGGCGCGCGCCAGGTGGAGTGCACCATCAACGGCATCGGTGAGCGCGCGGGCAACGCCGCCCTGGAAGAGGTCGCGATGCTCAGGAACGTGCGGCGCGACTACCTGGGCGTCACCTGCGGCATCGACACCACCGAGATCATGCGCACCAGCCGGCTGGTGCGCGACGTGTGCTCGATGCCGGTGCAGCCCAACAAGGCCGTGGTCGGCAGCAACGCCTTCGCGCATTCCTCCGGCATCCACCAGGACGGGGTGCTCAAGGCCAAGTCGACCTACGAGATCATGACCCCGCAGTCGATCGGCCTTCTAGACAACAAGATGAACCTGACCAGCCGCTCGGGCAGCCACATGGTCAAGAACCGCCTGGAAAGCCTCGGCTACCACGAGAAGGACATCGACCTCGCCACCTTCTATCCGAAGTTCAAGGCGCTGGCCGACAAGAAGGGCACGGTCTACGACGACGATCTGGTGGCCCTCATGGAGGCACCGACCCTCGAGGAGATCGGCGACACCTACAAGCTGGATTACCTCAACGTCACGGGCGGCATGGGCGTGATTCCCACCGCCACCGTGCGCATCACCAGCGAGGGCAAGGTCAAGCAAGAGGCGGCGAGCGGCGACGGCGTCGTGGACGCCACCACCAAAGCCATCGATCGCGTGGTCGGCTTCTCCATCGAGGTCAAGGACTACCACCTCGACGCCATCAGCGAGGGCCGCGAGGCGCAAGGACGCGTGAAGATCGTGGCGGTCGCGCCCGAGGGCACCTTCACTGGCGTGGGCACCAGCACCGACATCGTCGAGGCCTCGGCCAAGGCCTACATGGACGTCGTCAACAAGATCTGCCGCATGCGCAAGTACGCGCCCAAGCTGCGCGGCAAGCGCGCGAAGGCGTCGCTGTAGGATTCCGCCGGTGCGTATGGCCCGCGCGTGGGAGACGGTCCCAGGCTGCGGATTGCGCCCCTGCGTTCGCGTGCCCGCGGCGGTCCCACTGGATGATTCACCTTGTAACCTTCTACAAGAAACGACCATCACAGCTGTATCATGAGCAAGTCGCAAGCATTGGCGCGCCCTACCCCGCCCCGGTGGCTGCTGCTCATTCACCAAATCCCGCCCAAGCCGGCCTACCTGCGCGTCAAGGCGGGGCGACGCCTGCAACGACTGGGGGCGGTCGCCATCAAGAATTCGGTCTACGTGCTGCCGAGGAGTGACGCCGCCCACGAGGATCTGCAGTGGGTCCTGCAGGAGATCGTAAAGGGCGGCGGTGACGCTTCGCTGTGCGAGGCGAATTTCGTCGACGGGCTGACCGACGAGGAGATCGAGGCCCGATTCCGTCGGGAGCGCAAGGCCGATTACGATGAGCTCGCCACGGCGGCGCGCCTGATCGAGCGGGCGCTGCCCAGGCGAGGCCAGAAGGCCACGGCGGCGGCGCGGGCCACGCGCGAGGCCGATCTCGCTCGCCTGACCAAACGGCTTGGCGAGGTCGGCGCCATCGACTTCTTCGGCAGCCCTGAGCATGATGACGTGGCGGCGCTCATCGCCGGCATCGAGGCCCGCCTGCGCCCGGAGCCGTCCGGCGCGGCCGCCGTTCCGCCTCTCCCCGCCGCCGTGCACGGTCGGACCTGGGTCACGCGAACCGGCATCCACGTCGACCGCATGGCGAGCGCATGGCTGATCCGTCGCTTCATAGACCAGGCGGCCAAGTTCAAGTTCGTGCCGGCCACGGGTCATCGCCACCAGCCCAAGGAGCTGCACTTCGACATGTTCGAGGCCGAGTTCACCCACCAGGGCGACCTCTGCACCTTCGAGGTGCTGCTCGCGCGCTTCGCGCTCGCCGATCCCGGCCTGCGCGCCATCGCCGAGATCGTCCACGACATCGATCTCAAGGACTCCAAGCACGACCGGCCGGACACGGCCGGGTTCGAGCGCGTGGTCGCGGGCATCGCTATGGCGCACCCGGAAGACGAGGTCCGCCTCGAACGCGCCAGCGCGGTGCTGGACGACCTCTATCAGTTGTTCCGGCGAACGGCGACCCAAGGCACCGGAGCGAAGCCAGGATGAGCTTGCGCGAGATTTTCTGGTACTTCCTCAAGCTTGGCTGGCTGGCCTTCGGCGGGCCGGTTGGCCAGATCGGCCTGATGCACCTGCAAGTGGTGGAGCGCCAAAAGTGGATTAGCGAGGAGGAGTTCCTGCGCGCGCTCAATTTCTGCCACGTGCTACCCGGACCCGAGGCGCTCCAGCTCGCCATCTACATCGGCTGGAAGAAGGGCGGCTACCTTGCCGGCGCGCTCGCGGGCGTGCTCTTCCTCCTGCCTGGTTTCATCACCCTGACCGCGCTGGCCTGGGTCTACGTGACTTTTGGTAAGCGCCCCGAGGTGCTCGGCGTCCTCTGGGGATTCAGGCCGGTGGGGCTCGCGCTGCTGCTGGCGGCGCTGGTGCGCATCTCCCGCGCGACGCTCCGGGGGCTGCTCCCGGTCGGCCTGGCCATCGCCGCATTCGTTGCCTTCTTCGTCGTCCAGGTTCCCTTCATCTTCGTGCTGCTCGGTTGTGGGGCGGTATTCATTGCTTGGAAGCAGCTGGGCCCGGGAAGCCGGGCCGCTACCACGGCCACCCTCCTACTGCTGGCACCCGCCTCCGCGCACGCGGCCGAGTCCGCCGCCAGTCGCCTGTTCGACGTATCGTGGTTCTTTCTCAAGGTGGGTCTCTTCTCGTTCGGCGGCGCCTACGCCGTGCTGCCGCTGATTCGCGAAGGCTCGGTTTTTACCTACGGCTGGCTGAGCGATCCTCAGATGATCGACGCACTGGCGTTGGGCGAGACCACGCCCGGTCCCCTCATCTGCATCGGCACCTTCGTCGGCTACCTCGCCGGGCACGGCAGCGGGACGGCGCTGCTCGGCTCCATCGCGGCGACCTTCTGGCTCTTTCTGCCCTCCTTCGTCTTCGTGCTGGGCGCCGCGCGACATATGGACTGGCTGACCTCGAAACCCGGCGTGAAGGAGTTCTTGAAGGGCGTGACCAGCGGGGTCGTGGGGCTGATGTTCTCCATCTCGATCCCGCTTGCCAAGGTCGCCTTCATGCCGATGGGCAAGATGGACTGGCTGACCGTCGTGCTCGGCCTTGCCGCCTTTGCGGCATTGACCTTCTGGAAGTGGCGCCTCAACGTGGTGGCTGTCGTGCTCGCGGGCGGAGCGCTCGGCCTATTGCGCGCGTTCGCGCCGGCGCTCTTCGGCGGGGTGCTTTCCTAGGATGAGCCTCCTGGATGAGTATCGAGCCAGCCAATTGATGGGTAACTAGATCTCGATCTCGATGCCGACGGGACAGTGATCGGCACCAAGCACCTTGTCACGGATGAATGCCTTCTTCAGGCGTGGGAGGAGCGCGGAACTGACCAGGAAATAGTCAAGACGCCAGCCGACGTTCTTGGCTCGAGCGTTTCCCATGGGGCTCCACCAGGTGTAGTGCCCGCCGGAGGTTTCGAATTCGCGGAGGGTATCTAGAAAGCCCGCCTTGATGAACTTGTCGAAGCCCGCGCGCTCCTCGGCAGTGAAGCCGTGGTTGTGAATGTTGGCCTTGGGGTTCGTGAGATCCAGCTCGGTATGGGCCACGTTGAAGTCGCCGCAGAACACGACCGGCTTCTTCTTCTCAAGACGCTTCAGGTACGCCAAGAACTCGCGATCCCACCGCTGGCGATAGGGCAGCCGGCTGAGGTCCCGTTTGGCGTTGGGCACGTACACGTTGACCAGGAAGCAGCGGGCGAACTCCGCCGTCAGCACGCGGCCCTCATGATCGTGCTCGAAGATGTTCATGTGGGGGCGGACGTTCAGGGGACGCGCCCTGGTCAGGATTGCCGTGCCCGCATATCCCTTCTTCTCGGCCGAATTCCAGTGCATCGAGTAGCCCTTGGGCCACGTCGTCTCCACGTCGCCGGGCTGGCACTTTGTCTCCTGGAGGCAAAGCACGTCCGGCTTCTCCTTGGCGAGGTAATCGAAGAGGTGCCCGCGCAAGATCGAGCGCAAGCCATTGACGTTCCATGAGATGAGCTTCACGCGCAAAAGCCTAACCGGTCACCGTGGCAGCGGCCACGACGCGCCGAATACGCCGCTACTGGTTGTCCGGATGGCTCATCGGCGGCAGAGACCATTGTGCCTGCCGGGCTCCACGCGCGAAACGACCACGCTCAGCGCGGAAGCGAGGTCTCACACGTCCAGGCGTACGCAGCCGACCACGGCCGCGTCGCTGATGGTGAGCGCGACCGCCGGTGGTGTCGCCGAACAGGTCTGCCAACCGCCGCTGTTGTAGAAACGGACCGGGTAATTGGTCCCCTGCCACCCAACGGTGAGACTGGCGTTGTGGTCCGGCCGGATGGGCACGTGCGTGTGCGCAAAGATGACCGCGGACGGAATCAAGGCGTTGCCGGGCTGCAGATCCGAGAATTGCGACCGCGACAGCGCCAGGTAGTTGCGGATTCGTTCCTGCGTCTCCGCATCGTCCAGGCAGGAGGCATTGCCGCGATGGTCACTCGATCCCGTCACCGCGTCCTCGATGAACTTCTCCAGAATCCATTTCAGCCCCTTGATGGCAGCGTCCGAGGCACACTCGCGCGGATCCCAGCAATGGTAGTTCCACTTCCTCTCGTCCAGATACTCACCCATCTCGTCCAGCACCGAATTGACCGGCCCGGTATTGTTCGCCTCGATGCCAGCGTAGACCCGGCGCGCGGCGGCCGTCAGCTTTCCCGCCTGCCCGAGCGCCGTCCAGGCCAATTCCGTGATGGGGGCATTGATCGTCTCCAGATCGGCCAAGGAATACCCCTTGTCGATCCCCAGATTCCTCGGGAACATCTCGGTCAAGATCACCGATGATTTCAGCAGTCGGCGAAATGTCATAAGTCGGAATTTCCTACTTGCCTCCATCCACTATATACCTCTGAATATGCTCGGGCCCGTCAGCAAAACGCCCAGTCAATGAAAGCTTAGAGTTGCCGGGTGTCTCAAGAGGGTTGTTGATAAATCGCGATTACACTCAAAACCACGCGGGAGAGCGCCGTTGCCGGTTACCGCGGGTTGCTGTGGCCCTTCAAGATTCGCAGGATGGCAGCGATCGTGTTCCAGTTCCGTGTCGTGGCGGGCGCGCCGTAGAGTTTGTCGATCTGGCCGAGGTAGCCGATGGTCTTCATGTGGCGCCGGTACATGCCAAACACGAACTGGCCTTCGGACGCCATCACCCGCACCAACCACTGGCCATCGGAGGGAAACGAAACTGGTAGCGATGCGCGGACGGCGCCCGCCTTCGAGAGGATGCTCACGAAACGAACAACCTCCGGAGGGGAGGGCTGAGTCCCAAACGGATTCGCCGTTTCCAGGCGCAGAAGGTCGCGCCCGTCGCACAGCATCACGTCCGCTTCGAATGGCAGCTTGAGAAGCAGAGCCGCCCGAAATTTTGCTCGCGACTGTGGCTTGCGGACGATAAAGGTTCCCGCCGCGCCTACGTTCACGACATCGTATTCGCTCAGCTCCCGTGCGAGGACGCTGGGGCGAAAGGTTCGGTGTCCGCCAACATTAACGCCGCGAAGGAAGACGACGAGAGCCATACCCCGGATTATGAAGAAAAAAGCCCAGACGCGCTATGGCCGCTTACGTTTGCAACTGTGCATGGTCTAGCGCCGTCCCGGTTGGCGATAAATCAATAGCACTCATCAACCGCCAGTCAAAACAGTTTTCCTCGTGCTCACTTGTGTAATCGGGTTACATCAGTTATCGCGTTATGTGACGGCGAACCGAACGGCGCGCCCGAATCGGAGCAGCGCGCCGTCCCGTCGCGGATTGCTGCTAAGGCTGATAATTTGTGGCGTATTCAGTGTGCACACTGGCGGCGTTGTAGCCGGAATAGATGACGATCGCATTTCCCGAGGAGTCCACTGCGGCGGCTTCCGGGCTGAGGTAGCTGCCCGGTCCAGAGACCGTGATCGAACTGCCCCAGGTCCCCGTAGCGGTGGCTCTGGTGACAGCATGGATCGCCGGAGTCCCGCTGTTCGACAACCAAACGGCCAGCGCCGCGCCACTTGGAGCGAGAGCGAAATACACCTGGCCGACACTCGTGTCGCTGCCGGACAGAACCACAGGCGACGACCACGTGTTGCTGCTAATGGAACTGCTGACCGCAAGCGCTTGCGAGGTGGAGAAACCGATGAACTCGTAGACCAGCATTACCTGCCCCGCATCGTCACTCGCCAGATCGGAAACAATCGTCGGACCCTGAGGATTTACGACGGTTTTGAACGGGCTCCAGGCGCCACCAGAGTTGCCTTGCGTGGCAGAAGTGTAGGCACCGGAACTGCTCAGCGCCAGCAGCATCGCTTCCCCGGCGGAATCCAGCGCCACGCGCGCGGCATGCGCGGCGCGATCGGGTCCCAACAGCGAGCCTGAGTCCACCCAGGAGATGGTACCCACATTCTGCCGGGAGGCATGCAGAACGAAGGCGCTCAGCACGCAATATTTTGTGCAAACTGCATGGTAGCTTTCCCAAGTCACAATCACCGCGCCACTCGCTCCGATTCCTGCAT
>JADGRD010000200.1 GCA_017881285.1 Pseudomonadota bacterium
TGCCGGAGTTGAGGCCCACCGAGAGGAACGGCTCTTGCGCTTCGCTGAGCGGGTCCGTCGACAGCATGGGCACGTAGCTGGGACAGAACAGGGCCTCACACGGAGTCGTGGCCCCGGTGTCGAAGTAGTAGTCGTAGAAGACGCCTTCGTAGGTGATGTCCGTGGCCAGCGGCAGGTACTTCTTCGCGATGTTCTCGCGGAAGTTGTTCGCGTCCTTGGCGCCGCCCGCTGCCAACCCGACCGTTCCACCGCCCGACGTGGAATTCGTGGGCGACGCGGAGCTGGTGGGCGAATACCCGCCCCCCATTGCGCTGGTTCCACCTGCGCTGCCGCTGCAACCGGCAAGCATGAGCGCGCTGATGCAGGCGCCAGTGGCAACACCCGCTTGCCAGCTAGTTGAAGCGACATGACCACGACATCCAGATCCGAAAAGTCCCATGGTGTCCTTCACTTTCCTTGAGTTTTCATGCCCAAAGCCCTTGTTGAGACGGACGGGTGCAACGCCCATGCCGCCGCCGGGATCGGAAGGCTGAACAGTGAGGAACGTCGGAGCAGAGGGAGCAAGGGTTGGCTCGCGCCCGGCTCGCTCGCACGGGCCGGGACCAGGGGCGGCTGGTTGCAATCCGCAAGTGCCACGGGCGTGGTAAGCCACGCCCCGACGAGCCACTTCGGCATGTAGAAGAGTGTGCCGTATCAGGCTTCCCTAGACGCGGTCCCGGTCGCCAAGTGAGATTTTCTCCTTCGTAGTGACGGCCGATTTGCAATTGACTCCTACGGGAATCGGGCTAAACCTTCCTCCGTTCGAGGTTTGATGAATCGAGCCGTCCTCCATCGGGATCTTGCGTAGACAGCCAAGCGCGCGCGTCCAGCGTGGACGCTGACGTTTGGCTGGTTTCCATCATCCCAACCCGCCTGCCCCCGCTCCCCGCGGGTGGCGATTCTTGCGGTCTGCGCGTCGCGTGGCCGCAGTATTGGAGGACCCTCGTGTACGAACTGTTTGCCTTGGGCTTCGGCCCGTTTTTCCGAGAACAATCGCCGCGCTTTGAACCTTTGGTTCCCGCGCGCATCGCGGCCGAGCATCGCGGCGGCTACGAAGCCTGGTCCCAGGCTTCCACGGGGCTAGCTCGCCTCTCGGGCAAGCTCCGCCATCAAGAAGCAGCCGCCGCGGTCGGCGACTGGGTCGCGCTGCGCGAGCACCCCGGCCCCGACCACATCGCCGTCATCGAGCACATCTTCGAGCGCCGAACCGTGTTCACCCGCGGGGCGGCCGGGCGCCAGGCACGCCCGCAGGTCGTCGCCGCCAACGTGGACCAGGTCTTCGTGGTGTGCGGGCTCGATACGGACTTCAACGTTCACCGCATCGAGCGCTACCTGGCCCGCATCTGGTCGAGTGGCGCCAACCCCGTGGTGATCCTGAACAAGGCCGACCTGTGCGACGACGTGCCCGGCGCCGTCTCGGAGGTCGAGCGCCACGCGGTGGGCGTGCCCATCCTCGTGACTTCCGCCGTCGCAGCCGACGGCTTGGCGCTCATCGCCAAAGCCATCGAGCCTGGGTCGACCTCGGCCTTCGTCGGCTCGTCGGGCGCCGGCAAATCCACGTTGATCAACGCCCTGGTCGGAACCGCGACCATGGCCACGGCCGAAACCCGTACCCGTGATGGCCGCGGCTGCCACACCACGACCCATCGCCAACTCGTACTGGTTCCGCAAGGCGGGCTTCTGCTCGACACGCCGGGCATGCGCGAGCTGCAGCTCCTCGACGACGACGGCCTCGAGTGTGTGTTCGACGACATCGAAGCGCTCGCGGCCCTTTGCCGCTTTCGCGACTGCGGCCACGAGCACGAGCCTGGTTGCGCCGTGAAGGAGGCCCTTCGCGCGGGCGGGCTCGCCCCCGATCGGCTCGAGCACTTCCATCAGCTCCAGCGCGAGGCGCGCGCCTACGAACGTCGACACGACGAGCGCCTGCGTCGCCAGTCCGAACGCGTCTGGGGCCAGTTGCACGATGAAGCCTCGCGGCTGCGCAAGTGGAAGGAGGGCGGTTAGTCCGTGTCACGAACCGGGTTGCGGCCATCTACCCTATCTTCTAGCCTCTCACGGGGTGAACCGGCCGATGGTGTGCCTGCCGACCGTAAACCAGAGATTCCCATCCGGTCCGACGGCGATGCCGCCACCCGCGTATGCACCGATGTCGAATTCCGTGATCGAGCCAGTCGTGGTAATGCGGCCGATCTTGTCGCGGTCTTCGGTGAACCAGAGGCAGCCGTCCGGACCAGACACGATTCCCAGGAGGTAGCTGTTCGCGAATGGAAGATCGTATTCGACTATGTCCCCGGCGGTCGTGATCCGGCCGATCCGGTTGGGTGAGCCTTGCTCGGTGAACCAGAGGTTGCCGTCCGGTCCAGAAGTGATGTCGTATGGCGCGCCACTGCCGGCCGGTAGTGGGAATTCCACCACCTCACCGGAGGGTGTGATGCGGCCGACGATCTTACTACCGGGCTCGGTGAACCAGAGGTTGCCATCCGGTCCGGTGGTGATGCCATCCGCCTGGCTGTTGCGGCGGCCGTCGTTCGGGAGAGCGAATTCCGTCATCGTGCCCGCAATCGTCGTGCTGCCGATGCTGGTTGATGAACATTCGGCGAACCAAAGGTTGCCATCCGGGCCGGCCGTGATGGAACGCGGACCCGCACATTCCCCCGGGATGGCGAACTCGGTAATCGTGCCCGAGGGGGTGATGCGGCCGATCTGGAAACCGGCGTATTCGGTGAACCAGAGGTTGCCGTCAGGCCCGGCGGCGATGTCTTGCGGAAGGCAACTGGCGGTGGGGATGGGGAACTCGGTCAATATCCCTTGTAGGCTGATGCGGCCGATTTGGTTGGACCCGCTTTCCGTGAACCACATGTTGCCGTCCGGGCCGGCCGCAACGCTGGTAGGCCAGCTGTCCGGAGTCAGATTCGAGAACAAGGTGAGCTGGTGGGCGCCAGTGGCCGCTCCAGATGCGACGGGCAGCAGCTCGGTTCGCCCACATGCGCAAAGCAGGATCAACAAGCCGACTGGGCTGGAAGGTCGTCTTTCCAATTGGCCTCTCATGAGCAACCCCTGGGACGCGCACCCACCGTCAAGATATCACGTTCCTACCGATGAGCCGGTGCACTCGCTGCCCCTCAACTTGGCGGGCGAAGCCCATGTCTTCATGATGGCGTGACCGGACCGTGATGCCGGACTCGAAGTTGTGCCCAGAAGCGTAGCCGCGCCAAGGCACCGAAGCACGCTGCCAGGGGTCATGAAAGCTCGGCGATCGGCGTGCGGACTCTCGCCCCGAAGACGGTGTACATTTGCCTGACTCTGGCGGGTGCATCAGACGAACCGAAAGAGCGCAGGTCCGGATGAAGACATCACTAGTCGCGATGGCGGAGGCGGGCTACGCCCGCCGGAGCCGAAACGCGGGAAGGCGTGGAAACCCTCCCAGGGTTTCCATGTCAGAAAAATCCATACGGGTGCTGTTCTTCGCCTCGGGTTTCTGCGGCCTCATCTACGAGGTCATCTGGGCCAAGACCCTGCACAAGATCGTGGGATGCTCTCTGCACGCGGTCACCTTGGTGATGGCGGCTTTCATGACCGGCCTGGCCCTGGGCAGCCTCCTCGGAGGGCGCCTCACGCGCTCACACAGCAACGGCCTCAAGGTCTACGCGTCGCTGGAGGCGGGGATAGGACTCTTCGCCCTCTTGTCGCCGCTGGTGTGGGGCGGCCTGATTCCCCTCTACGTGGGACTCCACCGCTGGCTCGATGCCTCGGGCTACTCGGCCCATGCGCTCAGGTTCGGGCTCTGCTTTCTGGCGCTGCTTGTGCCCGCGGCCATGATGGGTGCCACCCTCCCGGTGATGACCCAAGACCTCGACCGGCGCAGGCCCGGTCTGGTCCGCAACCTCGGCTACCTCTATGGTTTCAACACGCTCGGCGCCATGCTCGGGTGTTTCAGCGCGGGTTTTCTTCTGATTCCCACGTTGGGCATCTCCTGGACGGTGCGCGGCGCGGCCCTCGTCAACCTGGCGGTCGCGGCCCTTGCGCTGCGGATGAGCCGACACGAACCCGTCGCGGCGGCGATCCCCGCGCCCGACGAGCTCGCCCCGACCCCGGATGATGGCAGGCCCGCCTATCGCTGGGCGCTGCTATGGCCGGCCTTCGCCTTGTCCGGGTTCTTCTCGATGGGTTACGAGGTGCTCTGGACCAGGGCCATCGCTTTCTTCATCAGCAATACGGCCTACGCCTTCAGCGCGATGCTCAGCACCTTCCTCCTTGGTCTGGGGGTGGGCGGGGTGTTGGTTGCGGTCTTCGCCAACCGGTGGAAGCGGCTCTGGTTCGGGTTCGGGCTCATCGAAGTCCTCATCGGCGGAAGTGCACTCACCAGCCTCATCATCTTCGCCAAGTTCTCCCCGGATCGTTTCGACAGCAGCTCGGCCACGCCCGTGTGGTTCAAGTTCGCCTATTCGTTCGTGGTGATGTTCTTGCCCACCGTGCTGATGGGGCTTCTCTTGCCATTGGCCGGCAGGATTCTTGTGCGCCGCGCGGCCGCGACGGGCAGCGGCGTGGGCAGCCTCGTTGCCGTCAATACCGTGGGCTGTGTGGCGGGCGCGGCGGCGACGGGGTTCGCGCTCATTCCCTGGCTGGGCATTCAGAAGAGCATTGTGCTCCTCTGCGGCTTGCAGGTGCTTCTGGGTCTGGTTCTGATCGTGAGCGCCCCTGAGCTGCCGCCGCGACGCAGGTTCGCGTGGGCGGCACCCCTGGCCGCGCTGGTCCTCGTGTTCATGGGGGTGTCGCCGATTCAGGGCAAGATCTACAGCAGCGCCAACCGAACGGGCATGCCCAAGTCCGAATCCATCTTCTACCGTGAGGGCGCGACCAGCATCGTGGAGGTGCTTGAATCTTCTGACGGCAACCGGGATCTCATCATCAACGGAGCGATCAATGCCTCACCCTATCCCGTGAGCGTGGGATTGCGGGCCCACCGGCTCATCTCACAGCTCCCGCTCATGCTGCACCCGGATCCCCGCCATCTGCTGCTGTTGGGCCTGGGGTCGGGCATGACCTCGGGAGCGGCCCTGCAGTTCGACAGTCTCGATTCCATCGATTGCGCCGAGCTTTCGCCCGACGTGGCCCAGGCCAGCGGCTACTTCGACCGATGGAACCATGGGGTCGCCCGTTCCCCTAGATTCAAGCTCAACTTCGAGGACGGCAGGAACTTCATGCTCACTTCGACCCGCACCTATGACGTCATCACGCTGGAGAGCATTCATCCCAAGTGGGACGCCGGTAACGCCAGCCTCTACAGCCGCGAGTTCTACCGGTTGTGCAAGAGCCGTCTCAACCCGAGCGGGTTCATCTCCCAGTGGGCGCCTCTCAACGGCATGACCCTTCAGGAATTCAAGACCATCCTGAGGACGTTCAGCGAGGAGTTTCCCCACGCCTCGCTTTGGTTCGTCCAACCGACGGGCTACCTCGCCAGCACGAACGCCATCCTGCTGGGCGCGCAAGAGCGGCTTGCCATCGCCCCTGACCGGTTTCTTGCGGCTTTCGGCAAGCCCGCCATCGCCCGCGATCTGGCCGAAGCGGGCGTTGAGGATCCCATCCAACTGCTGGATGGATTCATCATGGAGGGCGAGACGCTGAGGCGTTTCGCCGGCCAGGACGTCCCCCTCAATACCGACGACCATCCGGTACTCGAATACGGTCCGGTGGTGAACCACCACCAGCAGGTCCTGGCGGAGCTGGCGCCCGTGCGCGGCAGCGTGCGTCCCTATTGCCGGCCGCCCGCCGCCAGGGCCGACCCCGAGGCGTTCTTCGCCCAATTGCACAAACAGTTTGAAGTCTCGCAGCTTGGCATCCGAGGCGATCTGGCCCACTTGCGTGGGGACCATGACCACGCCATCGGCAGCTACGGCGCCGCCTACCTGATGGACCCCGGCAATCGCGCGATTGTCGAGGAGTACAAGAATGTCCAACTCAAGGGCAACTACCAGTTCCTGCTAGACCATGGCAGAGCCTGGTCCTGGGAACCCGACGAGGTCCACCGGTTCCTGCGCATCATGTTCCACCGCGACGATCAGGATGCCGTACTGTGGACCGGCCGGCAGTATCAGAGGGCGGGATGGCATGAGGCAGCCCGGGTGCAGTACCGCCACGTGCTGGCCATGAACCCCCAGAACGCCGAAGCGGCGGCCTCTTTGCGGCTGCTCGGGCGATAGCTGCGCAGGTCTGGCATTCGGGAATGGTGAAGACGTTGCGCGCGCGCCCTCGCCGGCTGGCGCGTAAGCGCCGTCGAGAAGCCGCAGAACGCGCCGGCTGCGCCGATCACCCTAGGAGCGCGTGGCGCAGGATGAGGGCCAACTTGGACGAGGACGCGAGCAAGGTGCAGCACCGGCTGCAAGCGGCGAATGGCCCGCCGGTCATCAACTCCTGGCGATACTGCCGCGCTCGCGGACCATTCCAGATCGCCGTCAGATCCTCGGTCCGCACATTGCCCGCGATGAAGTCCGCGAAGTCCATGCAAAACGCCACGTCACCGTTGGGCATGACCTGCAAGTAGCGCCACGGAATCGTGCACCTGGGTTGGCCCAGGAATCGCTCCGGCTCGTGAAAGTAGTCGTCGATA
>JADGRD010000201.1 GCA_017881285.1 Pseudomonadota bacterium
AACTTGCGTCGACGGCAAGAACGATGGCAGCTGTGGTGCCTGTACCCCCGATTGCCAGCGCGGCCCCTATTGCGGCGATGGCGTTCTGCAGAAGGAATGCGGCGAGGTGTGCGACTACGGCTCGCTCAACAACCCTCCGAGCAACGCGGCCTACGGCGGCTGCTTGACCAATTGTGAGCTGGGCCCCCATTGCGGCGACGGTATCCTGCAAAGCCCGGACGAGGAGTGCGATCTCGGCGTCAACAATGGCGGATCCACTAGCGAGTGCAGCGCGAACTGCATCCGCCAGGTGATCGTGTATTAGAGCTGTGATTCGCCAGGTGGTCGTCCCATGAGCCTGGGACGAGCGAACCTTGCCGAGGAGGTCACCAGCATGTTCGCCCATCGCCGGCCCCGTCGGCGCGGGAAGCGATCCCGAGCGGGTTTTGGCGAGCCACAACTCGACACAGAAGCGCTACGTGGAGCGCGACTGGAAGCCGGGCACGATCATGGAGGCGAGGCGCGTGGGGTTGCGCACGCCTTGCTCGGCCATCCAGGCGTTCGCACGGGCGATCAGCTCCTCGCCACGATGTCCTCCGGTGATTTCTCCTAGCCACCGTCGCGCGGCTTCCGCCAGCAACGGAGAGCCGGCGGCCTCGGCGGTCGCGACGGCGCGTTCGAGGGTGGCCAGGGCGGCGCGGCGGTCGGCCCCCGGTGCGAGCCAGCGCACGCCCGCCTCGATGGTGGCCCCCATGGCCACGCCGGTCTGATGCTCGCCGTTGCGCAAGAACCGCAGGCTGGCGCTGGCGCGGCGGAGGATCGCCGGGCGCTCGCGCTCGGAAACGCTCTCGGCCATGGCCACCGTGACCCGGCCGCAGATCCAGGCGTGCTCGACGCGAATGCAGCGGATCCTTAGCAAGGCCGAGCGCCGAATTCTGGGGCTGTCCTCGGCGATGGCCCGAAATGCCACCGCGGGCCGCCCCTCGTAGAGCGCATGCTCGCAGCGAGCATAGAGGTGGAAGAAATGCTGGACTTGGTAGGAATCGCTCGGCCAGCCATCAAGAATGCCTTCGATGTCTTTCGCGGCGCGGGCGCAGTCGTCCCGGATCATCCAGGCGATGGACTGGTAGGTGCGGAGGTTCGCGGCCAGGTAGTGATCGCCGGTGCGGTCGGCATCGGCGGTGTAGCGATCGAAGCGTTCACATAGCTCGCGCAGGCGTCCGGCCAGACGCAGGGAAAAGCAGGCAAAGGAACGGGTGGTCGCCAGCTCCCAGTTCACCCCGTGGCAATGACTCAGCAGGTATTGCTCGGCGGCGATGAGCAAGTTCGCGGCGAGGTCCCATTCACCCAAGAAATAGCGGATGACTCCTTTGCTAATCGCCGCGAGGGCAATCGTGGCGGGATTCGCCGAACGCCGCGCCAGCACCTCGGCCTCGGACACCAGGCGCATGGACCAGCTGCGATGGGAAGTGCCAAGCGCCGTTAGTTGCGAGGCCAGCATGGCCAGGCCCTGGGCCACGCGCTGCATGTCGCCGACCTTGAGGGCGAGAATGAGGAAACGCAACAGGAAGTCATCTGCACGCAGAATATCCACGACGCCGAGACCGATGTTGACCGACCAGTAGACATCCAAGAGTCGCTGGTCCTCGGGCGAGATGCCGATTGCGGGGCGTTCCACGAACTTCACGCCCCGCAGCCGCAACCAGACCAGGCGCCAGAGGACCGAGAGCAACGCGCGCCCCGGGCTCACCGCCAGATGCAAACCCGTCTGCTTGAGCACGTCCTTGAGCACCGCGAGCCCCTGGGCGATCTGGCCACCACGCAGCAACTGCTCGGCGGCGAGATGCCGGAGCTGAACCGACTGCATGGTGTCGCTCAGAGCGGCGGCGCGCTCGTAGGCCTCCGCCGCCAGACTGGTGTGCCCGTTGCTGGCTCGGCAGTCGCCCAGGGCCCGCAGCAGCACCGTTCGTTGCGTCTGGTCGGATTCGAGAGCAATGGCGGCCTCGTAGAGCTCGGCGGCGCGATCAAAGGCCAACTTGGTAAGCGCCTCTCCGGCCGCTTCACAGGTGTAGCGCTTGGCCCGCTCGTTGTCCTCGGCGGAAAGCCAGTAACGGGCCAGCCGATCGGTGCGCGCGCCATCCCACTGTTCCACCGCCTGGGCCAGCTGGTAGTGGACCCGCTTTACCGCGGTTGGGTCGAGATGGCCCGTCACCGCTTCACCGATACGATCGTGATAGATCTCCACCACGTCCGTGGCCTGCCGCCCCCTGCGGGTGATGAGGCGTTCCTCCAACAAGGCGGTAATTCCGCGCTCCCATTCCGGGGAACCAAAGGCAACGCCGATGGCGCCTGCGAGGGCCCGTTGGGGCAAGGGATCGCTCGCCACGGCGATGACCTCCAACATGCGCTGACTTTCGCTGGGCAGGCCGCCCACGCGTTTGAGAATCATCCCGTCGAGACGAAACTCGCTTTCATCGGTCGGCGTGGCCGGGCCACCGGCGGGCGTCAGCAAGCCGACGAAGTGCTGCACGAGCTCGACCGCGAAGAAGGGGTTGCCGCCCGCCTCACTGGCCACTGTGGCGGCAATGCGCTGCCGGTCCACCGGTCCAATGTGGCTGCCGTCGATGAGAGCGTCTGCCAGGGCACAGGTGGCTTCGGCCGACAAGGGACCCAGGGCAACGCTGACCACGCTGGGCTCTCCCGCGAATTCGCGCAGCAGGGCCCCGACGGTGCCGGGGGCACAGTCGGAGATGGGACGAGTATTCGCGATGAGCAGCAGGGCCGGCACGCGCGGGCCTTGCAGCAAGGCACGCAGGAGCGCGCAACTGTCGCGATCCGCCCACTGCATGTCATCGACGAAGATGACGACGGGTTGGATGCGCGCCAAGTGCACCAGCAAATCGCAAAACGCGAGGAATGCTTGATTGCGCAGCTCCTTGGCGTCGGGCAGCGGGGGCAAGAAGTAGCGCGCTTGCTCCATGAGCTTGAGTCGGCGCAAGACCGGGAAGATCTCGGACAGATAGAGGATGCCGTCGGGCAGGACGTAGCTCTGCTCGTCTCCGGCGAGATTGGCCAAGCGATGACTGAGGGAATCGACCACGCTGTCGAAGGCTTTGAACGGCAAGGTCTCGCGTTCGTGACAGCGCCCGCGCAACACCAGCGGGTGCGTGGCGGTGGCCCCCGTCTCGATGAGACCGCGCAGGAAGGTCTCGACCAGGCTGGTCTTGCCGATCCCGGAGGTGCCCTGCACGATCACCCCGGCGAAAAGGCCCTTGCGTACCCGGGCGTAGGCGGCGCACAGGGCCTGCAATTCCGCTTCGCGGCCCAGCATGTTCAACGCGGGCAGGCCAATCGGCGTGGTGGAACGGCCGGCCTGGGGCAAGGCGCTTTTGCCGGGAACGGCCCCCAGTCGCGCCAGAACCTCGCCGCCGGTTGGACGCTGGGCAGGTTCCCGCTGGAGCAACCGCATGCAGAGATCGCTCAAGTCGTTGTCTACCGGCGAGGTGAGCTGGCTCGGAGGAAGGGGATCCTCCGTCTGTTTGCGCAGGAGAACGTCCAGCATCGAGCCTTCGAACGGGCAACGACCCGTGAGCACTTCGTAGATCATGGCGCCCACCGCATACCAATCGGTGGCCGGCAGGCACGGCTTCTCCAGCGCCTGTTCGGGCGCCATGTACGCGGGGGTTCCGGACATGCCTTCGCCGGACATGGAGTTGCTGCCGGCTTGCTTGGTCAGACCGAAGTCCAAGATGACCACACGTCCCGCGTCCGTCACCAAGACGTTCGAGGGCTTGAGGTCGCGGTGGATGAGTCCGGCTTCATGGATGGCGTGCACGCCCGCGCAGAGTTGCCGCATGGTCGGCAGCAGGCGGTCGCGGCGGTCCTCCGGACACGGCGCGGCCGGGTCGGCCGGCGGGGCCGCGGCTTCCTCGCCGGCCTCGTGGCGCGAGGCAAGGAGGTAGCGATCGAAGGGCACCCCCGGTACGTATTCCATGGTGTAGAACCACAGCGTTCCTTCCGAGATGAGCTCGTGCAGCGTCACCAGATTCTCGTGCTTGAGATCCGCCATCGAGCGGAACTCGCGCTTGAGCTGGTAGAGATCCCCACCCGTCGCGAGATGGAGCGTCTTGAGCGCGAACTTGCGGCCCAGCTGCTGGTCATGGACGAGGTACACGCTGCCCATGCCACCGGTGCCGAGGAGACGGATCGGCCTGAAGCGTGATGTTCCCGAGAAGGACATGAGGTGGTAGGCGGGAGAGCCCCTAGCCCGGTATCATGGAAACGGTCGCGGTCTCGCGCCCGGCCGGCGGCGGCTTCTAGAGGACGTCATGGGGGTAGAGGAGCCGCTTGACGGGGGCGAGGAGCTTCCGCATCGCCAGGGTCGGCCAGTCCCGCTTGGCGAAGGGGAACTTCTCGTCCATCGCGGTGAGGACCGAGAACCACCAGTTGCTGAAGTCGTAAGCTTCCTCGATCAAATCGAGTGCGTAGATGATGAAGGGGCTCACGTTGTCCCAGCTCGGATAGACCGATTGATCGCCGATCCAGTGGACCTCCGGCTTGCCAAAGGCCTGATTTGCCAGCGG
Source organism: Pseudomonadota bacterium (assembly GCA_017881285.1). GTDB lineage: Bacteria > Myxococcota_A > Polyangia > Fen-1088 > Fen-1088 > Fen-1118. The sequence goes on from JADGRD010000201.1 coordinate 4,563, forward strand.
CAGGAAGCGTCCCACCAGGGGATCGTCGGGATCGAGGCCCATCTTCTTGGCCCCGACCCAGTCGACAGCCCTGAGATTCTCCCCCCCGATGATGGTCTGGGTCGGGTTCGGTCTGGGGTCGGCGATCACGCCGAACTGGCCATCCGCGCTGGTGAAGGCGTCGATGAGGCCGAAGTGAACCGGTAACGTCCTGAGTGCGTCGATGGTGGGCCAATCGTATTCCCGCTTGGTATGGTACTCCTTCAATTTGTCTTGTGGGGGGAACGCGCCGTAGACGTTCTTCAGGGTGAGGGTGTAGTAGCAGAATACGTGGGTCTTGTTCTTGGCGAAGGAGATCCGAAAATCGGCGTCGCGCCAGGTTGGACCGACGGGATGGTCGCCGAGTCGACCACCGTATGGGTGGTGGTCCACCTTCTCTTTGGTCAAGTCGACGATCTTGTAGTTACGATCGCGGTGGTAGCCGACGTGTTCGGCGACGGTGAGGACATCGCGATTGAGGTAGTAGTTCCCGTAGGTACTTTGCGCCTCGACCACGGCGATGTTTGGGTACCCCTTGGCCGCAATCCGGTCAATCAGCGCCTCGACCAGCTCGGGATCGGTATAGGTCGACTTGTCCTTGAGCGCATGCATGAACATGAAGTTCGGCTTGATGACGACCCGGAAGGTGGCGGGGGATTTCTGCGCTTTCTCTCTCGCCTTCTCCAGAATCTCGAAGAAGTTCGTCGCGGCCAAGACCAGGTCGAGACAGGCGTGCTTGTCCTCGCCCCGGATCGCCGCCACCGTGGTTGGCCCCGAGCTCGGCGGCGGTGGAGCATCACCGTATAAATAGCCGGTCTGGGCAAGAAAGAAAGCCCGCTGGGCGCGCAGGAAGAAGTAGAGGGTGACGCAGAAGAGCGTGCCATCCACCAAGAAGATGACCAGACTGGCCAATTGGTGGGTGGAAGCGGCGAAGTAAACCAAGGATGACAGGGTCGAGGCCGCCTTGGCGACGAGAAGAGGCACGACGTAGCCCTTGTGGCGCCGGAGGTTGAGCGCCGCCAGGAAGCAGAGCGCGGAGATCGTCATCATCATCGAAAACGCGAGAGCGACCCAGAATCGCTCACGCGGCAGCCCGGCCGGCGGCAGGCATGGGGTCAGCACGCGCGACAAAGCGTTCACCGCCCGGAGCATCAGGTCCGGAATCAGTGCGAAGGCGAAGCCCACGAAGAGATAGGCGATGCCGCTCACGATAAGGAGGACGCGGAGCTGGCGGGGGGCAGCGGCCATTTGGCCGGGGGTCGGCGGCACCGGCTTGTCCGACAGCCCAGCGTTGAGCGGTTCGCCGGCGAGAATCGCGGAGAGGGAATACTGCACGAGGATCTCCAGGGGCCAGCAGCTGGCGAGTAGGTAGAATGGGGGGTAGTTCGGATGGTCCGGGAACGCCCAAAAGCCACTGACGGCGGAGCCGAGGTATTCGCTGGCATTGCCCACGACCCAGGCGGAGACCACGAGACCGGCGAAGACCTGCCACGGCATTCGTTGCGCCGCCACCAGGGCCAGGGCGAGCATCGCCGCGTAGAAGGACCAGAAGGGAACCCCCGTGCCGGACGGGCAAGGATCGACGGTCACGGCAATGAGGACGAAAAAAAACGGCGGGAACGCCAGGTTCAGCCAGCGTGGTAGCCGCCGCCGAATCCGGCAGAGCAGTGGGATGGTCACACCGAAGGCGAAGACAAACGCCGCAGTACCACCGAGCACCCAGGCCAGGACGCCGAAGAGGTACCGGCCGTCATCGCCGTGATAGACCCAAAGCCCGGAGCGAATACCGATGGTCTCCTGCGCGTATTCGACAAAGAAGACCGACAAGAGCAGAGCCAAGAACCGCCTCGTCGAAGCGCGCACGGCCATCCACAGGGAAAGCGCCAGACCGCCGCCCAGTAAGAGCTCAAAGGGAAGCGTGAACCCTTGCAGGTAGCCCTCGCTGGACGCCGTGAACAGAAGCGCCGCGCACAACAGAACAACCAGCACGAGATTGCGGCCACAGACAAGTCGACCACGTCGCGTCCACACGGTCATGTCAGGGACCCTTGCAC
>JADGRD010000202.1 GCA_017881285.1 Pseudomonadota bacterium
TGCCGGGGCTCATGCAGATGGGCGGCGATGCCTTCGCCGCGGTCGGCACCGCCAAGAGCAAGGGCACCAAGGTGTTCGCGCTCTCGGGCATGGTCAACCGCACCGGCCTCGTCGAGGTACCGATGGGCACGACGATCCGCCAGATCGTGTTCGACGTCGGTGGCGGCATTCCGAACAACAAGCGCTGCAAGGCGGTCCAGATCGGTGGTCCCTCGGGCGGGTGTATTCCCGAGCCCAAGATGGACATCATCGTCGACTACGACGCCCTCAAAGACCTTGGCGCGATCATGGGGTCGGGGGGCTTGGTCGTGCTCGACGAGAACACCTGCATGGTCGACCTGGCCAAGTTCTTCATGGAATTCATCGGCAACGAGAGCTGTGGCAAGTGCATCCCCTGTCGCGAAGGCACCAAGCGCATGCTGGAGATCCTGCAGGGCATCACCCGCCCGCGCCGGCGTGAGAACGGCACGGATGCCCTTTTGCGCTTCCAGGGCGTGATGCAGCTCAAGCAGCTCGCCGAAACCATCCGCATCAGCTCACTGTGCGGCCTGGGCCAGACCGCGCCCAACCCGGTGCTGAGCACCATGCGCTGGTTTCGCGAGGAATACGAGGCGCACATCTACGACCGCGCCTGCCCGGCCGGCACGTGCAAGGAGCTGGTCGGCGCGCCGTGCCAGAGCGGCTGTCCGGTCGGCACCGAGGTGTGGCGCTACGTTGCGCACCTGGGCCGCGGCGAAACCGAGCTGGCCTATCAGGCCATCCGCGAAGCCAATCCCTTCCCCTCGGTGTGTGCGCGCGTGTGCAGCCATCCTTGCGAGGACGTCTGCCGGTGCGGCGCCACGGGCGGCGAGCCCATCGCCGTGCGCGCGCTCAAGCGCTACGTCGTGGACCACGTCGATCCGAAGAGCTACGCGGTCACGGTCAAGCCCGCGACCGACAACTCGAAGAAGGTGGCGGTCATTGGCGCCGGTCCCTCCGGCCTCACGGTCGCCCACTACTTGTCGCTCAAGGGCCACAAGGTCACGGTGTTCGAGAAGGAGAAGGAGCCCGGCGGCATGCTTTTGAGCGGCATCCCGGCTTACCGGCTGCCACGCGAGGTGCTGCGGAAGGAGATCGCCTCCTTGCTCAACGCCAACCTCGAGGTCAAGTGCAACGTCGCCCTGGGCCGGGACGTCACCGTCGACGGCCTGCTGGCGAGTGGCTTCGATGCCCTGTACGTTTCCATCGGCGCCTACCAGAGTCAGCGCCTGGGCATCGACGGCGAAGACGTCACGGGCGTCATCCCGGGCATGGCCTTCCTCAAGGCCAACAACCTGCGTGGCGAGAAGCTGGCCAAGGGCAAGGTGGGCATCATCGGCGGCGGCAACACCGCCATGGACGCGGCCCGCGTGGCCCTGCGCCAACCGGGGGTGGAGAAGGTGACCATCCTCTATCGTCGCACGCGTGACGAGATGCCGGCGTTCGCGGAAGAGGTGCACGCGGTGAGCGAAGAGGGCATCGAGATCAAGGAGCTGGTCGCTCCCGTCGCGGTGCTGGCCAAGAACGGCAAGCTCACCGGGGTGCGGCTCATTCGCAACGAGCTGGGTGGCCAAGATGCGAGCGGCCGGCGCAAGCCGGTGCCGGTCAAGGGCAGCGAGCTCGAGATCGCTCTCGACACGCTGGTGGTGGCCATCAGCGAGCAGCCGGAGGCGGAAACCTTCGCGGGCCTGCGCACCACCAAGTGGAACACCATCGAGACCAACCCCGAGTCGACCGCGGCTGGCAAGCCCGGCGTGTTCAGCGGCGGCGACGTGGCGCGTGGCCCGACTGGCGTCATCCAAGCCATCGCCGACGGCAAGCGCGCGGCGCTGATGATCGACCGCTATCTCAGCGGACGGCAGATGAAACTCATCAAGAAGGTGAGGTTGCCCTCACTCTACATCGAGCCGCTCGTGGCCGACGAGGACGACGACGAGGCCGAATCCACCTTGACGCGCGCCGTGGAGGAGATGGTGCCGGTGGGCAAGCGGCGAGGGAATTTCGTCGAGGTCGAAATGGGTCTGTCGCTGCAGGCGGCGACGGACGAAGCCCGCAGGTGCCTGCGCTGCGACCTGGATTTCACCCGGCCCCTTTGATGGCGGCGACTTTGAGGAAACCACGAACATGCTGACCATCGAAATCAACGGAAAGAAACTGGAAGCGCACAAGGGCGAGACCATTCTCACGGTCGCGCGCAGAGGCGGCATCGAGGTGCCGACCCTGTGCCACATGGAGGGGCTAGCGCCGAGTGGCGCCTGCCGGATGTGCGTGGTCGACGTCGAGGGATTCGGGAATCTTCTCACCGCCTGCTCGTACCCGGTCGCCGATGGCATGAAGATCCGCACCCATTCGCCGCGCGCGCTCGAAACCCGCCGCACCATCGTGCAGCTTCTCCTGGCCAATCACCCGGATGACTGCCTCTACTGCGCGCGCAGCTCGAACTGCGACCTGCAAGCGCTGGCGCGCGATCTCGGGATCTCACGCCGCGAGTACCACGGCTTCCGGGCCAAGAAGAGCCTGGACGTTTCGGGTCCCTCGCTGGTGCGCGACCCGGAGAAGTGCATCCTGTGCGGCAAGTGCGTGCGGGTGTGCGAGGACATCCAATCGGTGGCCGCCATCGACTTCGTGGGGCGCGGCAGCAAGACCGTGATCGGGACGGCGTTCTCGCGGGGCTTGGCCACCTCGAGCTGCGTCAACTGCGGCCAGTGCGTGGTGGTCTGCCCGACCGGCGCGCTGGTCGAGCGGTCGTACGTCCCCGAGGTCTTGGCCGCCCTGCGCGACCCCGACAAGTACGTGGTCGTGCAGCACGCGCCCGCCGTCTCGGTCACCCTGGCCGAGGAGTTCGGGGTGGAACCCGGCACCGACTGCGATGGCCAGATGGTGGCCGCGCTTCGTCGCGCGGGCTTTCAGCGCGTGTTCGACACCAGCTTCAGCGCCGACCTCACCATCATGGAGGAGGCGTCCGAGCTGGTGCAGCGGATCAAGACTGGCGGCAAGCTGCCCATGTTCACGAGCTGCTCGCCCGGCTGGATCAAGTTCATGGAGACGTTCTACCCGGACATGCTGCCGCACCTGTCGACGTGCAAGAGCCCGCAGCAGATGCTGGGCGCCATCACCAAGAGCTACTTCGCCCAGCGCGAAGGCCTCGATCCGGCGAAGATCGTCAGCGTTTCCATCATGCCGTGCACGGCCAAGAAGTTCGAGGCCGGCCGGCCCGAGATGACCCAGGACTATGTCCCCGACGTGGACTTCGTGCTGACCACGCGCGAGGCGGCACTGCTTCTGCGCATGAGCGGTGTCGGGATGATTGGCATCGAGCCCGAGGCGGCCGACACGCCCTTTGGCGAGCGCTCGTCGGCGGGCAAGATCTTCGGCGCCTCCGGGGGAGTCATGGAGGCCGCGGTGCGCACCGCGCACTTCATGATCACGGGCAAGGAGTTGCCGGGGCTCGACCTCCAGCCGCTGCGCGGCCTGGAGGGGGCCAAGGAGCTGAAGGCCAACATCGGCGGCATCGACGTCGGCGCCGCCGTGGTCAGCGGCCTGGGCAATGCCCGCGCCCTAATCGAGCAGATCCGGGCCGGCCGTAGCGACCTGCACTTCATCGAGGTCATGACCTGCCCTGGCGGCTGCATCAACGGTGGCGGCCAGCCGCTGCACTCGGACAAGGCCGCGGTCATCGCCCGCATGAAGAAGCTCTACAACGTGGACAAGGACTGCGGCTTGCGCGTCAGCCACGGCAACAAGTCGGTCAAGCGCCTGTACGACGAGTTCCTGGGCGCTCCCCTCGGCGAGAAGAGCCACCATCTTCTGCACACGCACTACGCGGCAAGAGAGGTCCTGGTGTAACGATGAGCGAAGCAAAGACAGTTCTGATCGTCGACGACGATATCGACATCCTCGAACAGTACGCCCTGCTGCTCAAGGCCGAGGGCCACAAGGTGGTGCAGGCGGGCAGCCTGGCCGAGGCGGAGGAAACCATTCTCACGGTTCGCCCCGACCTGGCCATTCTGGACCTGATGATGGACGAGAAGGACGCCGGGTTCGTGCTGTGCAACCAGCTCAAGCGCCTGTACGCCGACCTGCCGGTCATCATCGTGTCGAACGTCACGCCCGTCACCGGGCTCGACTTCCGCCCGCGTAACCCGGAGGAACAGTCGTGGGTGCGCGCGGACGTGATGCTCAACAAGCCCATCGTCGCCGAACGCCTGCGCAGCGAGATTCGCCGCTTGCTGGGCCAGGCGGCGGCGAGCTGAGGCAGGAGCCATCCGCGGCGGGTGAAGCAGGCACCATGCAAGGCTGGGGTTCTTCATGACCATCGCGCAGCCCAGGTGCTTCACCAAGACCGTGAAAGATCGCTGCCACGTCTGTTACACCTGCGTGCGCGGTTGTCCGGCCAAAGCGATCCGCATCCTGGATCGCCAGGCCGAGATCGTCGCTGACCGTTGCATCGGTTGCGGCAACTGCGTGCGCGTGTGTGGGCGTGGCGCCAAGAAGGTGGTCAACACGGCTCCCGACGTGGAGGCGTTGCTGGCCGGCGGCCGGCGCGTGGCCGCCCTGGTGGCGCCGAGCTTTCCGGCGGAGTTCTTCGATCTGATCCCGTCGCAGGATCCCCAGATTCTTGTCGGGATGCTGCGCCAGTTGGGCTTCGCGTTCGTCACCGAGGTGGGCTTCGGCGCGGATCTCGTTGCCCATCGCTACCGCGAGCTGCTCGATTCGCTTGCCCCAGGACAGCGGTACATCGCCACCACCTGTCCCGCGGTGGTCGGCTACGTCGAACGTTACTGGCCCGAGCTCGTGGCGCACCTCGCGCCCATCGTATCGCCCATGGTGGCCATGGCGCGGGTCCTGCGCCAGATGCACGGGCCCGCTCTGCGCACGGTCTTCATCGGGCCTTGCCTGGCCAAGAAGGTCGAGGCCAGCATGGCCGAGCTCGAGGGCGAGGTCGACGCGGCCATCACCTTCGCCGAGCTGCGCGCGATGTTCGTCGCGCACGGCATCGAGGGCGCGCGGGTGGAGAGCAGCGATTTCGATCCGCCCCACGCGGGGACCGGCACGCTCTTTCCGCTCAATCGCGGTCTCTTCCAAGCCGCGGCGATTAGCGAGGATCTGGCCAGCACCGAGGCGGTCGCGGCCCATGGCGGCCCGTCCTCGTTCGTCAACGCCATCGAGGAGTTCGCAGGCGGCGACGTCGACTTCGGCCTGTTCGAGGTGCTGTGCTGCAACGGCTGCGTCTCGGGTCCGGGGATGACCACGCGGGAGAAGGCCTTCCGCCGCCGGGCGCGCGTGGCCAAGTATGCCAACGAGAGCAAGCACGGCCGCGATCACCAGGCCTGGCGGGGCGCCATGGCGCGCTTCGCCGGGGTGGACCTGTCGCGCAGCTTCGCTCCCTTCGACCAGCGCAGCGCCACGCCTTCGGAGGCGGAAATCCGCCACATCCTGCGCGGGTTCGGCAAGGAAACCGAGGCCGACGAGCTCGACTGCAAGGCCTGCGGCTACGCCACCTGCCGCGAGCACGCCATCGCCATCTACCGCGGCCTGGCCGAGACGCAAATGTGCCTGCCCTACGTCATCGAGCGTTTCGATCACACCGTGCGCCAGCTCTCGGAATCCAACCGCCAGCTCGAGAGCACGCAGGAACAGCTCATGCACTCCGAGCGGCTGGCCAGCATGGGGCAACTCGCCGCGGGCGTGGCCCACGAGCTCAACAACCCGCTCGGTGTCGTCTTGCTTTACGCGCACCTGCTGCGCGATGAGGTGGGCGAGGACTCGGGCATGCGCAGGGAACTGACCCTGATCAGCGATCAGGCCACGCGCTGCAAGCGCATCGTTTCCGACCTGCTCGATTTCGCGCGCGAGAACAAACTGTTGCTCGAGCAAATCAGCGTCGAGGAGCTGATCAAGCGCAGCCTGGCGGGGTTGCTCTTGCCGCCCGCGGTGGAGATTGCCCTCGCCCTTGGCCACACGCGACCGTATTGCGAGGTCGATCCGGCGCAGATGATCCAGGTCCTCACCAATCTGTACAGCAATGCCGCCGCGGCCATGCCCGAGGGTGGCACGCTCACCATCTCGACCCGGCAGGACGGCGAACGCCTGCTCATCGGCGTGCACGACACCGGCACGGGCATCCCGGCCGAGAACATGAAGCACATCTTCCAGCCCTTCTTCACCACCAAGCAGATGGGCAAGGGCACGGGGCTCGGCCTGGCGGTGGTCTACGGCATCGTCAAGATGCACAAGGGCGACATCTCCATCCAATCCAATGCCGATCCGGCGCGCGGCTCGACCTGGACACGCTTCGAGGTTTCGGTGCCACACAATCAGTTCATGGGCGATCTCGCGTTGGGGGTTGGCTGATGGCCGAGCGATTACGGGTTCTGGTGGTCGACGACAAGGAAGGGATACGTCTGGGCGTGGCCCGGGTCCTGGAGAAGTTCGTGGCCAGCTTCCCCGACATCGCCGCGGAGATCAGCTACGAGGTCGAGGCGGCGCAGACCGGCGAGATCGCGGTCGAGCGGCTGCGCGAAGCCCCGCCCGACATCCTGCTTCTCGACCTCAAGCTGCCGGGGATCGGCGGCCTCGATGTGCTGCGCGAAGCGTGCACGCTCGACCC
>JADGRD010000203.1 GCA_017881285.1 Pseudomonadota bacterium
CGACTTGTGCGATAGACTGCCGGCCATGCCTTTGCGCTTGTCCCTGCCCTGGAGTGCCGCCGCGGCCATTTCCCTCCTTCTCGGCCAGCCAGCCAGGGCCGCGGTGCCTGACATCACCTTCGAACGCTACCGCCTGGACAACGGGCTGGACGTGATCCTCCACGTCGACCACCGCGTGCCCATCGCCCATGTCGAGATCTGGTACAAGGTCGGCTCCAAGGACGAGGCCGCGGGTAAGACCGGGTTCGCGCACCTCTTCGAGCACATGATGTTCCAGGGGTCGAAGCACATCCCGGAGGACGCCTATTTCAAGTACCTCGCGCAGGCCGGGGCCTCGGCGCGTAATGGCTCGACGAGCACGGATCGCACGAACTACTTCGAAACTCTGCCCGCTTCCCAGCTCGAGCTCGGCCTGTGGCTGGAAAGCTCGCGCATGGGCTTCCTGCTGGAGCGTCCAACTTTCCACGACTCGTTCGTCAACCAGCGCGACGTGGTGAAGAACGAGCGTCGCCAGCGCGTCGAGAACGTGCCGCTGGGCGCGGCCGCGCGCCTGGAGCTCGAAGCCCTCTTCCCGGCCGGGCACCCCTACCGCCACGAGGTGATTGGCGCGATGGAGGATCTCGACCGGGCCAGCGAGGCCGACCTCCAGGACTTCTTCAATCGCTACTACGCGCCCGGCAATGCCGTGCTGCTCATCGCGGGCGACATCGACACCGCCATCACCAAGGGCCTGGTCGAGAAGTACTTCGGTCCCATCACCGCCGGGGCGCCCATCGAGCGCATCGCCACGCCCGCGCTGCCGCCGGCACCGGCCGAGCGGCGGCTGGCCATGGAAGCCAAAATCAATTTGCCGCGTGGCCGGATGCTGTGGAACACGGTGCCGGTGTTCGCGCCTGGCGACGCCGAGCTGGACCTGCTGGCCAGCCTCCTCGGCGAGGGCAAGAGCTCGCGCCTCTTCCAGCGCCTGGTCTACGACCTCAAGATCGGGCAGTCGGTGACCGTGCACCACAACAGTCGCGTGCTCGGCGGGGCGTTCGAGATCGCCTACACCGCCATGCCGGGCCACACCCTGGCCGAGATCGAGAAGGCCGTCGACGAGGAGCTGGACAAGCTGCGGAGCTCGCCACCCACGGGCGAGGAGATCGAGCGAGCCAGAAATCAAGTCAAGACCGATCTGCTGCGCGGCATGGAGCCCCTGTCAGGTCTCGCCACGCGCTTGCTCTACTACGACCTGTTCGCGGGCGATCCGGCCTACCTGCGCCGCGATCTCGAGCGCTACGACCAGGCGACGCCCGAAGTCCTGCGAAGCTGGGCGCAGAAGATCCTGGCCAAGAGTGCCCGCCTGGTCACCAGCGTCGAGCCCAATCCGCAGGCGCCCATCATGGGCCGCCTGCTCAAGCCAGGGGTCGCGGCCAAGCTCGTGCCAGTCACCGCCGCGCCCCCGTCGGCGAAGGTCGCCGCGCGCACCACACCCGACGCCGCCTTCCGCGCCAAGCTGCCGGCCCCGGGAGAAAAGCGCGCCTTCAAGGTGCCGGCGGTCAAGCGCCTGCGCCTGCGCAATGGACTGCCGGTCATCCTGGCCGAGTCGCACAAGCTGCCGCTCGTCTCGGTGGACCTGGTCCTGAAGACCGGCAACAGCGCCAACGCCAAAGACAAGGCCGGGCTCGCCAGCCTGACGGCGAACATGCTCGACGAGGGCACCAAGAAGCGCACGGCGACGGAGATCGCGAACGAGGTCGCGCAGCTCGGCGCCACCCTGGCGACCTACGCCGCGTGGGACGCCTCCGCGGTTTCGCTCGCGACGCTGGCGGAGAACCTGGGCCGCGCCCTGCCGGTGTGGGCCGACGTCCTGCTCAATCCCGTCTTCGCCGAGGACGAGCTTGCCCGCGTGACCGACAACCTGGTTTCCGCACTGGCCCAGCGCAAGGATTCCCCGCCCGTGGTCGCTGGCCAGGTCTTTGGCCGCGCCCTGTGGGGCGACGCGCACCCCTTCGGCTGGCCCGACCAGGGCACCGAGGCGTCGCTCAGGAAAATCGCGCGCGCCGACGTCAAGCGCTTCTACGACACCTACTACGCGCCGAACAACGCCCTGCTGGTGGTGTCCGGCGACATCACCGAGAAGGAGATCCACGCCAAGCTCGAGCCCCTGCTTCTGAATTGGAAGCCCAAGAAGGTGCCGCCGGTCAAACTGTCCAAGGTCAACGCTCCCGACAAGCCGCGCATCGTCCTCGTCGACAAGCCAGGCGCGCCGCAGTCGTCCATCCGCATGGGCCTGCCGGCCATTGAACGCAAGAGCCCCGACTACTACCGCGCCCTTGTGACCAACAACATCCTGGGCGGCGTCTTCAAGCGACTGACCATGAACCTGCGCGAGACCAAGGGCTGGACCTACGGCGTGACCTCGCAGTTCGACGCCCGGCGTGCGCCCGGCCCGTGGACCGTGGGCGGCGAGTTCGTGGCCGCGCACACGGCGGATGCCGTGGAGGAGATCGACAAGGAAATCGCAAGGCTGCGCCAGGACGGCGTGACCGACAAGGAGCTGGCCGAGACCAAGGACGAGATCATCGGTGCCTTTCCCGCGCGCTTCGCCACCGCCGCGCAGCTCGCCGCGCAGATGGCGGCGCTCGCGGTCTACGACCTGCCCGCCACGGAGCTCGACGGGTTCGTGACCAAGATTGCCGCCGTGAGCAAGGATGACGTCAAGAAGACGGCGCTGAAGTACCTGCGGCCGGACAATTTGCTCATCGTCGTGGTCGGGGATCGCGCCAGCATCGAGTCGTCCCTCAAGAAGCTCGCCGAGGTCGAGCGCCGCGACCTCGACGGCAACCTCATCGAGCCGGGCAAGTGACGTCGTTCCGCGAACTGCGCGAGGCGCGTCTCGCCGCCGAACAAGGCACGATCTTCGCGCAGGCCGCGCTGCCCGTCGCGCTCGTCTACCCGAGCCCCTATCACGTGGGCATGTCCTCGCTGGGGTTCCAGACCATCTACCGCGAGCTCAACGCCCTGCCCGCGGTAGCCGCCGAGCGAGCCTTCCTCCCCGACGACGTCCACGCGGCGGCCGCGGCGCGCGAGATCCTGTGCACGTACGAATCGAATCGCCCCATCGCCGATTTTCCCATCGTCGCCTTCTCGCTGGCCTACGAGCTGGAGATCGCGGGCCTGGTCCATTGCCTCGACCTGGCCGGCATCCCCGCGCTGGCCACGGAGCGGGACGCGCATGACCGGCGCTGGCCCTTGGTCGTGGTGGGCGGGCCGCTCACCTTCTCCAATCCGGTGCCGGCCGCGCCCCTGGCCGACGTGATTGTGATGGGTGAAGCCGAGGAGGCGGTCGGCATGCTGGCACACGCGTTCCGCGGCAGCGCCAGCAAGCAAACGCTGCTCGAAACCCTGGCGGTCACCGCCGGCTTCTTCGTGCCCGCACTCCACGGCGAACGGCCACCCCCCGTCCTTGCCGCCAGTAACGCGCGCCTGCCGGCCCATTCCCAGATCGTCACGCCCCACACGGAGCTGGCGAACATGTTCTTGATCGAGGCGGCGCGCGGGTGCAGCCGCACCTGCACCTACTGCGTGATGCGCCGGTCGACCAACGGTGGCATGCGTAAGGCCACGCCAGAGCGGGTCCTGGCCAGGATCCCGGACTACGCGCGGCGGGTAGGGCTGGTGGGGGCCGCGGTCACCGACCACCCTCGCCTGCCCGAGATCCTGCGCGCCCTCGTCGACTCGGGCCGTGGCGTCGGCGTTTCCAGCCTGCGCGCCGATCGACTGGACGACGACTTGGTCGGCCTGCTCGCGGCCGGCGGCTATCGCACGCTGACCACGGCGGCCGACGGGGCGTCCCAGCGGCTGCGCGACCAGATCCAGCGCGGCACCAGCGAGGAGAATCTGCTCAATGCGGCACGGCTGTGCCAAGCGCACGGCATGGCCGGGATGAAGGTCTACACGATGTTGGGCCTGCCCGGGGAAACCATGGCCGACGTGGACGAGCTCGTCCGCTTCGCCATCGAGCTGGCCGCCATCGCGCCCCGGCTGGTGCTCGCGGTCGCCTCCTTCGTGGCCAAGCGGAACACACCGCTCGACGGCGCGCCCTTCGAGTCCATCGCGAGCCTGGAAGCGAGGCTCGCCCGCCTGCGCACCGCCCTGCGCGGCCATGCGAAACTTCTCGGCGACTCGCCCAAGTGGGCCTGGATCGAATACCGCCTGGCTCAAGGTGGCGCCGCCGAAGGCCTCGCGGCCGTGCAGGCAGCGCGCGCGGGTGGCGGTTTCGCGGCGTGGAAGGCCGCGTTGTCGAGCGAGAATTCGCGATCCGTGCTACAAAGGTAGACCAATCCTGGAGGTTCCGATGCGCGCACTGGTTCGACCGTTTGCCTTGTCCTTGGGTGTTCTAGTGATGGGTTCGCTGGCGCCACGAGCCGCGAGCGCGCAGGCCGCGCCCGAGCAGTATCCCGCCCAGCCCGGCTACCAGCAGTACCCGCAGCAGTACCAGCAACCCCAGCAATACCCGCAGCCCCAGCAGCCCCAGCAGCCCCAGCAGCCGCAGCAGTATCAGCAGCCCCAGCAGTACCAGCAACCGGAGCAGTACCAGCAGCCACAGCAGTACCAGCAGCCACAGCAGTACCAGCAACCGCAGCCATACCAGCAGCCACAGCAGTATCCCCAGCAGTACCAGCAGCCGCAGCAGTACCAGCAGCCGGGCTATTACCCGCCGCAACCGGCCTACGCGCCGCCGCCGGCCTATGCACCGCCGCCCGAAGTCGTCCACCACCGTGGCTTTCTCTTTCTGCCCTACCTTGGCCTGAGCATCCCGACCGGCGATGGCTCCACGGGCATGGACACCAGCCTTCGCCTGGGTGGCCTGTTCGGGTTCTACGTTGGCCCGTTCGTCTCGCTCAACGGCGAGCTGAGCATTGATGTGTTGAACCTTAGCTCACCAGGCCCGGGAGCTAGCGCAAGTGGGGGGGTGGTAGGGTTTACCTTCAGCCCGCTTTTCCATTTCGGTCTGCCGCAAGTCGACTTCGTCGTCGGGCCCCGGCTCGGGTGGTACGACATGCCGGTGACCATCAGCTACAGCGACGGGAGTTCGGATTACACCTACAGCGAAAGCGGCTTCCTCTACGGGCTCAATGCCGGCGCCTTCTTCTGGGTCGGGCGTATCGCCTTCGGTGGCATGCTGAGCGTCAGCATCCACAGCCCCTCCAGCTATTGCGTGAACGATGTCTGCGGCGACACCCCGAGTGGCCTTTCATCCATGAAGGTCGTCGGACTCAACGGCGCGATGCTGTTCTAACTTTGCCTCTCCCCGTGGGGAGGCCGCCGAGCGCGAGCGAGGCGGGTGAGGGGTACTCGCCGCTCCCGGCGCCAGATCTGGGCTTTTCGCGGGGCCTGTGGTGAACTGGCGGGAAGATGCGGCGAACGCTCTACCAGATCAAGACCGTCCTCGAGGGCGCCATGCCCTCGGCGGAGATGGCGGCGATCATTTCGCGCCGCGCGCGCGCCGGGGTGTACATCAGCCGGCTTGGCGTCCGCATCCTCAAGCAGTGGCTGACCGATCGCTGCCCGCAACAGGCCGCGGCCCTGACCTACCAGACAACCCTGGGACTGGTACCGCTGCTGGCCCTGGTCTTCGCGGGGCTGCGCCAAACGCGCAGCCTGGACGTGGAATCGAAGCTCGTCGACTTCATCTCGACCCAGATCCTGCCGGACATGGACGGCGTCATCGGCCACCTGCAAGCCTTCTCGGACAAGGTGGCGACCGGCGCGACCGGCGCCCTCGGCCTCATCTTCACCGTGGCCACCACCTTCTACCTCTTCTTCACCATCGAGGGGACGTTCAACACCATCTGGCGCGTGGCCACTCGGCGCACCCTGATGCGCAAGTTCATGATCTTCTATCCCCTCGTCACCCTCGTGCCCGTGCTGGCGGGCGCTTACCTCTACTGGTCGGGCAAGCTCATCGGTAGCGGAGGCGCGGCGCGCTTCTTCGGACCGCTGCTCATCCAGTTTCTCGGGCTCTTCCTCATCAACTGGCTGCTGCCCAACATCCGCGTGCGCTGGTTCGCCGCCCTGGCCGGGGCCCTGACCACCGGCTTCGCGCTCGAGGGGTTGAAGTGGGCTTTCGTCCACTTCGCCAAGCGCGCGCTCCTGGCCAGCTACGGCGGCGTCTACGGTCCCCTCGCCCTCATCCCGCTCCTGCTCCTGTGGATCTACATTTCCTGGTGGCTGGTCCTGATGGGCGCCGAGATCGCGAACGCCATCCAGAACCTGAGACTGCTCGAAGCCGAGGAGCGCCGGCGCAGCGACGACGAACCCATCAACGGGCTGGTTGCGGCGCAACTGCTGTCCGCGGTGGCCGCCAACTACGAGAAGGGTGGCCGCGGCGTCGACCGGGCCACCTTGAGCCGCGATTTCGGCCTGTCCATCGACGTCATCGATCGCGTCACGGCGCGGTTGCGGGCGCGCGGGCTGCTGGCCCAGGTCGCCGGTGACCGGGAGGGCTTCATTCCCGGCCGTCCCGCCAACCGCATTCCCCTCGATGAGGTGCTGGCCGCGTTCCGCTCCACCGACCTGGAGGCGGCGCAAGGCCACACCGCGCCGGAGCTGGCG
>JADGRD010000204.1 GCA_017881285.1 Pseudomonadota bacterium
GCGGCTGGCCGTGGCCTGCATGTGGCTTCTCGCTGGCATCACGTTCGCCGTGCTGGTCTTCATCCTCGCCTTTATCCTGGTGCACGGCTTGCCCCACGTCACGTGGAGCTTTCTTAGCCAGTCTCCGACCAGCATGGGGCGCGAGGGCGGGATCTTCCCGATGATCCTCGGCACCCTCTTCGTGGCCGGACTGGCGGTACTGCTCGCGGCCCCGATCGGCGTGGCGACCGCGGTGTACTTGACGGAATACACGCGCGCGGGGCGGTTGACCGCGGTGATCCGCTTCGGGGCGGACTGTCTGGCGGGCGTGCCTTCGATCATCTTTGGGCTCTTCGGCTTCGTCTTCTTCGCCATCGCACTGGGGATGGGCCTCTCGGTACTTTCCGGTTCGCTCACCCTCGCGCTCATGGTGCTACCGACCATCATCCGCACCAGCGAGGAGGCCATCCGCGCCGTTCCCAACTCCTACCGCGAAGTCAGTTGGGGCCTCGGCGGCACTCGCTGGCAGACCGTCTTCTACGTGGTCCTGCGCGCCGCGCTTCCCGGTATTGCCACGGGTATCGTGCTGTCGCTCGGCCGGAGCATCAGCGAGACCGCGGCCGTGATGCTGACCGCGGGTTCGGCCCTCCGTCTGCCGCGGTCCCTGTTCGATTCCTCGCGCACGCTCGCGCTGCACTTCTATCTGCTCTCGCGTGAAGGGATCTCGATGCCCAACGCCTACGCAACGGCGTCCGTGCTCATCATCGCCATCTTGGCGCTGAATCTTCTCGCCTACGCGCTGATGCGCCGGTTCGCGGTCAAGGTGGGTCGGTAGCCATGCCAACCCCCACGATGAGCATGCGCGTGCAGGGCTTCACGGCTTCGTTCGAAGGTCAGCCAGCCGTGAAAAACCTCGACCTGGAAATCTTCGCGCACGAGCGTCTCGCCATCATCGGACCCGCCAGAAGCGGCAAGACCACCTTCCTGCGCTCCCTCAACCGCCTGAACGATCTTCTCCCAGGATTCGCTCACAGCGGAAAGATCCTGCGCGACGGCAAGGACATCTACGACGCGGACGTGGACGTCGCCGAGCTTCGCCGCAAGGTGGGCATGGTCTACGCCGTGCCGGTGGTCCTGCCCTGGTCGATCTACGACAACCTCGTCTACGGTCTGCGACTGGCCGGAGTCCGCGATCGCGCCACCCTGGACGCCCGCATGGAAACGGCGCTCGGGCACGCCTTCCTCTGGAACGAAGTCAAAGATCGCCTGCGGGAGCCCGCCAACGTGCTCTCGGGCGGCCAGCAGCAACGCCTGTGCATCGCCAGGGTGCTCGTGCTCGAACCCGAGGTGCTCATCCTCGACGAGCCCTGCTCTGGCCTCGATCCGATCTCGACTGCCAAGATCGAAGACGCCCTGCTTGCTCTCAAGGAGAAGCACGCCATCGTGCTCGTCACGAACAACACCAAGCAGGCCGCCCGGGCCTCCGATCGCACGGCGTTCTTTCTCCTCGGGGAGCTTATCGAGGTCGGACCCACGGCGCAGCTTTTCACGCGGCCGGCTCAGAAGCGGACCAACGACTATCTCGTGGGGCAGTTCGGCTAGGGATGGCGAATGGACAGCAAGATTCAAACCGAGGGACTCGATCTTCACTATGGAAAGTTCCACGCTCTCCTGAACGTGAGTCTGTCGATCCGACCACGCGCCATCACGGCTATCATTGGCCCCTCGGGTTGCGGCAAATCCACGCTGCTCCGCTGTTTTGACCGGATGAACGATCTCGTCAAGGGTGTCCGGATCGCCGGCCGGGTACTCCTCGACGGGGTCGACATACTTGCCCCCGCGACCGACCTGTCGCTGCTGCGTCGGCGGGTCGGTATGGTCTTCCAGCGACCCAATCCCTTTCCACTGTCGGTTTTCGACAATGTCACGTACGGCCGGCGCATTCACGGAGAAACGCGCCGCTCGCGCCTGCTGCCCATCGTGGAATCGAGCCTGCGGGCGACGGGCCTGTGGGACGAGCTGAAGGACAGGCTGGATGCCTCCGCGCTCGAGCTTTCGCCCGAACAGCAGCAGCGGCTCTGCATCTCGCGGGTCGTCGCCGTCGAGCCCGAGGTGCTGCTCATGGACGAGCCCTGTTCGGCTCTCGACCCCATCGCCACGGGAGGCATCGAGGACCTCATGCGGGCTCTCGCCGATCGCTACGCGATCGTCATCGTGACCCACAACATGCAGCAGGCCGCGCGGGTTGCGGCCGAGACGGCCTTCATGCTGCTCGGCGAGCTCGTGGAATTCGGGCCCACGGCGCGGGTGTTCGAGAATCCCAAAGACCGGCGCACCGAGGACTACGTGTCCGGGCGGTACGGATGAAAGCCACACGCCGGCAAACTCCGGCAAAGGACGAGCCATGTCGATGCATCTGCAGCAGGAAATCGAGAAACTCAAGAACCAGCTTCTGACTCTCGTGGCCACCGCCAAGGACGCCGTCGAAAAAGCGGTCAAGTCCGTCGACGAGCGTGACGCCGCCCTCGCCCAGGCCGTGATCGATGGCGACTTCGAGCTCGATCGCGCCGAAGTGGGCCTGGAGGAGGACTGCCTGAAGATCCTCGCGCTCTACCAGCCGGTCGCGACCAATCTCCGGGTCATCGTCAGCGTGATGAAGATGAACAACGACATCGAGCGCATCGGAGATCTCGCGGTGAACATCGCCGAGCGCGCGCTCTTTCTGTGCAGCAAAGCGCCGGTCGAGGCGCCGTCGGATCTCGCGGAAATGCGGGCCAAGGCGCTGGCGATGTTGACAGGCAGCGTGGATGCGCTGGTGCGGCTCGACACGCAACGGGCTCGCGAGATTCGCGCCGCTGACGACGAAGTGGACGACATCAATCGCCAGCTCTTCAAGGAATTCGCGGCCGCGGTCCGGAGAAACCCCGACCACGTCGAGAGCCTGCTGAGCTATCTCTCGGTCGGCCGGCACCTCGAGCGGATTGCCGACTACGCCACCAACATCGCCGAGGGCGTCATCTACCTGATGGAGGGGGAAATCGTGCGGCACAAGCCGACCCTCCCGGAAAGGTGAAGCCGAAGCGCCACCGCTTCGCAGGCGGGACGGCGACCGTAATCGTGTCTCCGGCTTTGAGCGCTTGGGTTTCAAGTCGCCCTTTTTCTCCTTCGAATTGATGGAGATAACACTTCATCTTGGTCGAACAGGCGAGCCTTCCGGGCCTGTCTGGACTGCAAGTCTCTGAAATTGCTGTCCCCGCTCTGCTGGCTCGAAAGCTGCTGTAGGTGTGTACCGAGATGTAGGGACCCTCTGGGTGGTCCCGATTGCGTCAACGGCAACTAGCGAAAGGCAAACACATGTTATGGACAATTGCAGTGGTCTTGTTGGTCCTCTGGGGCCTCGGATTCGCCACCTCCTACACGCTGGGCGGGTTCATCCACATCCTACTGATCTTGGCGGTGGTAGCGGTGGTCGTCCGCCTCATCCAGGGACGACGAGCTCTCCCCTGAGCATCCCCAAAGCGGGGAAGGAGGCCACATGACTCGCAGAACACAAGAATATCCCACCGTCCCGACGGCTGACTGGCATCTGCAAAACACCAAGGAGCTCCGTGGCAACAAGCTCGCCGCCTTGGATGGTGACATCGGCCATATCCGGGACTTCTACTTTGACGACAATATCTGGGTGATTCGTTACGCCATTGCGGACACCGGATCCTGGCTGCCCGGGCGCCTCGTCCTGCTTTCTCCCCACGCCTTTGGCAAGTTGGACCATGACGAAAAAACGCTGCACATCGACTTGCGCAAGATGCAGATCCAGAACAGCCCCCCGATTGAGTCGCACAAGCCGGTTTCCCGTCAGGACGAAGTCGAATACTACCGCTACTACGGGTGGCCAGCCTACTGGGCAGGGGACGCCATGTGGGGTATGGGTGGCTTTCCCGTGCTCGTGCCACCAGCAAAGGGCGAAATCGAGGCCCAGCGAATCTACTACCACAGGGACGACAAGCATCTCCAAAGCACCGAGTAGGTAACCGGTTACCCTATTCAGGCCGCCGATGGCTTGATTGGCCATGTGACCGGCTTCCTCGTCGACGACAGGAGCTGGGCTGTTCGGGAACTGGTCGTCGAAACCGGCCACTGGTATTCGGGCAAGGAAGTCCGCATCGCAACCGACAAGGTCAATCGGATCAGCTATCAGGAGGCGAGAGTGCACGTGAGTCTCACCAAGGCGGATATCCAAAAGACCGCCGAACATGAGCTCGCCAGGGCCAGCGCCGGATAGATCTGAAGGAGAACGTGATGAAAACGGTGGTAGCGAATGCGGGAAAGCTGGAAGCGGAGCTCAGGCAATGGGGGGTGAAACTCGACAAACTCATTGCCAAAGCCGAGGCGGCTGGCACCGAGGTCAAGAGCGACTATCGCAAGGGCGTGGAGGACCTGAAAGGCAAGTACAAGGTCGCGCATTCGAAGTTCACCGAGTCCAAAGCTGCGGGTGGTACGAAGTGGGGGATCTTGAAGACCGGCCTGGAGGCCGCCTGGAGCGACCTCGAAGCCGCCTTCAAGAAGATGGGCAAGAGCTCGGTCGAGGCCACGATGGCGAACCAAGCAAACCCGAAGGTCAGAACGAGGCGAGTGAAACGATCACGCCGTGACTAGTCTATCGTGCTTTCCTACGTTAGAGGGAGTGTCGTTTGGGGAGGGAAAGCCGTCCGTGGCTATTGCACTGAGGACCGATGGCACCGCCTCGGACACTCCCGAGTCGGTGGAACTGCTCGACGGTGGTGGGCAGGCCTATCCGCGCATGCTTGCCGCCATAGAGCACGCGCGACGGAGCGTTCACCTGGAAGTGTACGCCTTCGCGCCTGAAGGCGTCGGTTCGCACTTCGTCGAGGCGCTGGGCCATGCGGCGGGTCGGGGCGTCGAGGTGCGGGTGCAGATCGACGGCTGGGGCTCGGCGCGGGGTGGGCTCGCCGTCGCGGACGCGCTCCAAGCCTCGGGTTGCGAGGTCCGGATCTACAATCGGATGCTGGCATTGCTTATTGGTCGCTTTGGCCGCGACCATCGCAAGATCCTTCTCGTCGACGACGAAGTGGCCTTTCTCGGTGGCATCAACATCGGCGACGAGAATTTGGACGCGGGCGTGCGGCTGGCGTGGGCTGACCTGGCCCTGGAGATTCGCGGGCCGCAGTGCGCGCACCTGGGACAGATGATTCGCGGCGAGGCGGACCGTCCGGTCGACAGCGCTTTGCGCCTGTACTTGTGTGGCCTAGGTGGAGGGTGGCGATTGCGTCGACGTTACCTGAAGGCCTTCACGAGCGCGCGCCAGCGCATCCACGTGGCCCATGGCTACTTTCTGCCCGACCGAGGCATCGTCCACGCCATCACCTCTGCCGCGCGCCGTGGTGTCGAGGTTCACCTTCTGCTTGCGGGCCGGAGCGATGTTCCGTTCGCTCGCTCGGCCACGCGGAGTCTCTATCGCCGGCTGCTGGGGGCAGGTGTCGTGATCCACGAATGGAACGACTCGGTCCTGCACGCCAAGGTCGCGACCATCGATGGGCGTCTTCTCCTCGTGGGCAGCTTCAACCTGGACCCGCTTTCGCTGGCCAATCTGGAAACCCTGGTGGAAGTCGCGGACACCCACCTCGTCGTGCAGGGCGAGGCGTGGATCCAGGACCATTTCACGCGCTCGCGCTCGATGACTTCCGTGGAGGCGAGCAGTTGGTTCCATCGGTGGATGCTCGATCCGCTCGGCCGTCTCGTCGCACGACTGGTGGACATGATTGGGGTCGTGATCGCAAGCCGCAAACGGCGCAAAGCCTGGACTGAGAAAGCGATGAGGGCGGCCGGCAGCACGAGAAGAGCGGAAAGAAACCCTTCTGAGAAGGAAAACCATGTCTAACCTCGCTCGCTCGCTTCTTCTCGTCATTCTCATTCCCGCCGGTGCTGCCTATAGCTCGTCCAGTACCGCGCAGCCCGCCGAAACCATGTCGCAAATCCGGGCGCGCACGAACGTCGACGGCAAGTTCGCGCGGGACCTCGAGTCGCCGAGTGGTGACATTGATGGCATCGTGCTGGAAGACGGCACGGTAGCGCGATTTGCACCGATCGAGCGCGGTCCTCAAACCGCGCGGTTCCGCCCGGGAGATCCCGTCCGTGTCACAGGCGACGTGGTGAGCGGATTGGCAGGACCCTACCTGGTCCATGCTTTGGTGACGAGAATCGACGTCCCGACCACGCGAGGTGCGGATTCGCCGCCAACCCCAACGGGAGCCGCTGCCGAGCGCTCTCGGTTCCACCGCGCTGGAAAATACGGCAAGGGATCTCTGAAGGGCAACGCGCAGACGCCACGTGGCAGCGGCGCGCCCGGCGGTCGAGCAACGGATCGGCAAAAGCGAGTGGACGAGATCCTTGTCGTCAACAGTACGAGTCCGCGCGCCCGCAAGAAGGGGCGTCTAGAAATCGCGGAGGCCAAAACCAGGGACGCGACGACGGGCAAAGGCAAGAGCGACAGCTCTTCGCAATGGGGTCGAGCGCAAGAGACGGCGGGTCCGTAGACGATTCACGAGACCTTCGCGAACCGCGTGACGCGCTAGCCCCCAT
>JADGRD010000205.1 GCA_017881285.1 Pseudomonadota bacterium
GGGCAGCACGAAAGCGACGTAACGAACCCCTCGAAAACCCACCGGTGGCGGCCGTTCCCGCGGGCGACCTTCACCAACCCGCGAGCCCGGGCGACCGCGTCGGCATCGAGGTCGGCGCCGTCGCCATCATGAGCCTGGACGGTCTCGGGCCTGCCGTGTTGTCGACCCTGCGCGTGGCCTGGGCACCTCGCCCCTGGCTCCTCATGCAGGCTTCGGTAGCAGGGTTGGGGAGCCGCTCCACGGTTGCGACCACGACGGGCAGCGCGCAGGTTGCCCAGCAATACGCCCTCCTGGGCGGCAGCTATCGCCTTCGCTCGGCCGGGCGGCTCTGGCCTGTCTTCGGCCTCGCGGCCGGCCTCCTGCGTACGTCGGTCGAAGGGCAGACCGGCCCGGGCACGGGAGGCCACACCACGGAGCGATGGTCGGGCTTGCTGGATGCGCCCTTGGGGGCAGGCCTTCGCCTCGACGGCCGGTTCTACTTGACCGTGGCGGCCCATGCCCAGGTCGCCGAACCTTACGTCGCCGTTCACATCGTCGACAGAGTCGGCGCCACCTCCGGGCGACCCAATCTTCTCTTGACCCTCACCCTCGGTGCCTGGCTATGAAGGTGGGAACGAGCGGTGGCCCCATCGGGATGTTGGGCATCCTAGCGCTCACCCTGGCTTGCTCGCGTACCGACGTGTACGCGGTGACGGCCAATGCAGCGACCGGCGGCTCGGGCGGCTCGGGCGGCGCAGGCGGCAGCGCGGTGCCGAGCGCGGGATGCGGCACTACTTCGACGATCACGTTCGGGGCGGTCCCGAATCAGGATCCGAATGCGGCCCCGGGGTCCGGGTACACTGTGGGCCACGGTGACGGCGGCTACGTTACGATTCAGAGCAGTGGGAAGCCCCGGACCTTCACCATGAGGCTTCCCGACAACTACGACCAGAACCACCCCTACTGGTTGAGCTTCACCTTTCACACGGGGGGCGGTAACGCCTACGGAATCGACAACGGCGGAAGCAATGGGTACGTGATGGCCTATTACGGATTCCAGAAACTGTCCAACAACGGCGCGATTTTCGTCGCGCCCGATGGGTTGGGCGGCGGATGGGGGAATTCCAACGGAGAAGACCTGCAACTCGTCGACGACATGGTCAAGCTGATCGAGGACAATTACTGCGTCGACACGACGCGCATTTTCGCCCAGGGGGTCGCCTTGGGCGGCGGCATGACCTACGAACTCGCATGCGCTCGCGCGAGCGTTTTTCGTGGGGTCGCGATCTACGAAGGAGCGGTGTTCAGCGGTTGCGACAATGGCAATGACCCTATCGCGTACTGGCAGATGGTCGGGCTCACGGACGGCACGTTTACCATCGACAAGGCAAGACCGATGCGCGACCAATTCGCCAAGAACAACGGCTGCGCCATCCCCCAGGCCGAGCCGCCCCAGCCACCTCAGCCGCCTCCCTATCTGAACCCCGGCGGGCATGTATGCACCGACTACACCGACTGCTCGAGCGGCCATCCCTTGCGTTGGTGCGTGCACCAATCAGGTCTCGGCAACGCGATCGTGGATGGGACCTCGGACCTGTACAATTCGTGTGCGACAGCTCCCAAGACCTGCTCGACCTCGTGTCCGTGTACCTGGGTCCCGGACGACGTCTGGTCGTGGATGACGAAGAACTTCTAGCTCCCGTGAAGTCTGGCGGATCGCCAAGGCGATGAGGCCCAGGGGCTCACATGCTATATGATAAGGACACGTCGATGAGCACGGTCGGTCGCGCCATCCATCAGGAGTTCCTTCCCGCGACGGGACGGTCACGTGCTTTCGTCTGGAAGTATTCGCCCGTCAACTGGGGGCGGCGTCCCCGTCACTTCCACATCGAGCCCGAGCTCAACCTCATCGCCTCGGGCTGTGCGACGTTCGGCATTGGCGACGCCGTGGTCACGGTTTCCGAGGGCGATCTGCTCGGCTTTCCGCCGGCTCAGGACCACGTCCTCCTCGACGCGTCGCCGGACCTGTACCTCTTCGCCATCGGCATGGCGCCGATGCTTTCCTCGGACGTGCTGCGCGCCGAGCGGGACGACGTCATGCTCCCGATCCGCCTTCGCCTCCCGCCCGACGAATTCCGCTCCGTGGTCGGGCGTGCCTCGGCCATCGTGGATCGCGATCAGGTCGAGCAGCCGTGCGCGGAGCTGTGGGAGCAGGCCCACTGGCTGAGGCGCCGGTGCACGACTCGGCCCATCCCCCGAATGCACGTACTGACGCGTCGGTCGCTATCGGCCGTCAGCCGCGCGCCCGACCTTGAGCTGCATTCGCTCGCGGCTCGGCTCAAGACCGCCGATTCCGAGATCAGCCGGTACTTTCACCGCGACGTTGGCCTGACCTTCGCTCGTTATCGCACCCGCCTGCGCCTGCTGCGCTTGATTGGTCTCATGGACGCCGGCGGGACCACGCTCAGCTCCGCCGCGCGGGCGTCGGGATTCGGGTCCTATTCGCAGTGCCATCGCATCTTTCAGGCCGAGCTCGGCTGCTCGCCCCGAGACTTCTTCCGCGCGGGTCTGCGCGAGCAAATGCAGCGGGCTTACGATCCGTGATGCCGTCGGCCCTGCGCCCGCGAGAAAAGGCCGCCTACGCCTTCGGCGGAACCATCGACATCTTCGGTCACTGGCTCTACTTCGGCCTCATGCAGCCGGTGTTCGTCGGCTTTCTCCAGCTCTCGCCGTCGCTGCTCGGGGTTGCGCAAGCCGCCGCCCGCCTGACCGACGCCTTCACCGATTCGTACTTCGGCTGGCGCTCGGACAACACCCGCAGCCGATGGGGCCGACGACGTCCCTACGTTCTCGTCGGCTCGCTGCTCGCAGGTGCTGCGTTGCCCTGCTTATTCGCCGCGTCGCGAACCTGGAGCGCATCCACGCTCTTCTGGTTCGTGCTGCTCACTGCGTGCGGCTACGCCCCCATCCTCAGCTGCTACAACATGCCTTATCAGAGCCTGGGGGCCGAGCTGACCCCGGACACCGACGAGCGCACGGCCGTGATGTCGTGGCGAGGCGTCGTGCAGACCCTCGCCGGCGTCGCGAACGCCTGGGCCTGGTGGTTCGCCGTACGGCCCTGGTTCGCCGACGCCGACGGATCGCCCAACCTCGCCCGCGGCGCGATGTGGGCGGGTGCGCTCGCCGGGGGTGTCATGATCCTGGCCGGGCTCGGCACCGTTTGTTTCGTCGGCGAACGCTACTACCCACTGGCGCGCCAGCAGGAGCGCGCTCGCTTCTGGACAATGACCCGACAGGCGTTCCGCTGCCAGCCCTTCCGCATCCTCCTGCTGGCGCTCGTCCTCTTCGCCGTACCCGCCTCGATGGTGGGAGCCTTGAGCTGGTACGTTCTCTACTATCACGTGCTCGCTGCGAACCCAGGCGAGGCCGCGCTCTATGTCGGCCTCGCCGGCACTGCCTACAGCATCCTCGGGGCAGCCTGCATCCCTTTCGCGGTCTGGTTGGCGCGCAGGATTGGGAAGGGCCGAGCCCTCCAATGCGCGCTCTACGGCGGCAGCGTCGCCTTGGCTTCCAGCTTCGTGCTCTATACCCCGGCGGCGCCCCTGCTCTCGGTGGTCTGTCACGGTCTGTTCGGGATCGCGACGTCGGGCTTCTTCTGGGTCTTGCTGCCGTCGATGCTGGCCGACGTGATTGATTTCGACGAGCTCGAAGGCGGGAAGCGCCGGGAGGGCACCTATGCGTCGATCCTGTCCTACGTGCTGAAATTCGGGACCACTCTCACGCTGCTCGTCACCGGGCCCCTGATCGAGCTGACCGGATTCGACGCGGGCAAAGCCGTCCAGTCCCCGACGACCGTCATGGGCCTGCGCATCCTTTTCGCGGTCGTGCCGGCAACGGCTGCGCTGCTGGCGGCCCTCGCCTTGCGACGCTATCCGCTCACCCGGGACGCCATGACCGCAATCCGCGCGCGCCTGGAAGCCAGGCGTGGCGCCGTGTAGCAGGCACCCGGCGCCAAAGTTCGCATTTCTTGGGATTCCTCCACTGGCCATCTTGGAAAGCCCGCCGCGGACGTTCATGGTTTGCCTATGCGTTCAACATCGGCGCTCGCGTTCGTCGTTGCGACCGTCCTCGTCCCTGCCTCGGCCATGGGCATGGCCAGCGCCGAGCTGTACCGGACCCAGGCCTACACATATGGGCGCTTCGATGCACGCATCCAATTCGCCCCCGGTGACGGTGTGGTGAGCGCGTTCTTCCTTTGGAAGGAAGGCTCCGACGCGGCCAACGCCTACTGGAACGAGCTGGACTACGAGAAGATCAACGCCGACTGCCACATGCAGACCAACTCCATCTACGGCAAGCCGAAGGCCAACCACCAGCAAACCCCGACCCTGAGCACCATTTGCACCGCCTACCACGACTACCGGTTCGAATGGACGCCGACCTACATCGCGTGGGTCGTAGACGGCAAGGAGATCCGCAGGGATACCGGCGCGGACGCCACCGCCTACGCGCAGAATGCTTCCGGCGGCATGACCTTCCACTTCAACATCTGGCCCGGCAACTCGAGCTTCGGCGGAAACATCAACAACACCACGCTGCCGGTACACCAGTACATTAGCTGGGTCGAATACTCGTCCTACGACAACGGCAACTTCACCGTCCAGTGGCACGAGGACTTCCAGGCGTCGGGGGTGCCATCGGGCTGGGGGGTTGGCAACTGGGCCTCGCCTTACAACCTGTCGACCCACAACGCGCAGAACGTCGCCTTTGTGAACGGCATCGCCGTGTTGTCGCTGACGGCCGACAATGCGACGGGGAGCCCGGGCACGCCGCCCGCGGACCCTGGGGCCGGTGGTGGTGGCGGCGCGGGTGGAAGCTCGGGCTCGGGCGGCACCACCTCCACCGGCGGAAACGGGGCCGGCGGAACCACCTCATCAGGCGGCACCACGAGCTCGGGGGGCAGAACCGGCTCCGGCGGCGCGGGCTCGGGCGGGGCCACGCCGACGGGCGGCAGCGCGACCGGCGGAACCACCGCATCCGGTGGCACCAGTGGGTCGGGCGGCAGACCTAGCACTGGCGGCGCGGGCTCGGGCGGGGCCACCTCCATGGGTGGCCAAGGTGGAACGAGCGCGTCGGGCGGCACGACCTCCTCGGGCGGCGCGACCGGAAACACTTCCGGCGGTACCACGGGAAGCGGCGGCGGGACGAGCGCGCCCGGCTCGGGCGGAAGCATCTCCTCTGGCGGAAGCACTTCCTCTGGCGGAAGCACTTCCTCGGGCGGTGTGAATTCCAGCACCACGGCCACGACCGGCGGCGCCGCAGGTGGCAACACCACCGGCACCGCTGCCGGGTGCAACTGCAGCACCGCAAACCGGGCAAGCCCACTCGGCTCCGCACCGCTCGTCTTTCTCCTCGTCATTTCGATTCTGCGACTGCGTCGCAAGGAGCTCTGATGTTCGGCCCAACCTTCCGGCCCGGCCGGTTCCCCTGTCACCGTCCACGTAACCCGGTCAGCCCCTCGGTTTTCGTGGGATCTGCGTTCGTCGCACTGCTCGCCGGAACCACCGTCGCGCAGGCGAAAGTGTACAAGGGCGCCGAGGTCTACAGCAACGCGACCGTCCTTCACGGCCGCGTCGAGATGCGGATGCGCATGATCCGGGGCAGCGGCCTCATCTCGACGTTCTTCACGTATAAGAACGGCTCCGAGCTCTCCGGCGCGCTCTGGGAAGAGCTCGACATCGAAGCGCTCGGAAAAAACGATGCCAAGTCCTGGCAGTCGAACCTCATCACGGGCAACCCGCGCGTCACCTCCGAGCAGGTGTACACCTCGCCGACCTCGCTGGCCGACGATTACCACACCTATCGGATCGAATGGACGCCCGACTACGTTTCCTGGGCGCTCGACGATACCGAAGTCCGCAGAACCCAAGGCGGCCAGGCAAGCCAGCTCCTCAACCCGCACACGCTTCGGTTCAACGCCTGGTCGAGCGATAGCACCGGCTGGGCTGGCGATCTGGACGAGACCGCCCTGCCCGCCTACCAGTTCGTCAATTGGATTAGGTACTACCGCTACGAGAACGGCCAGTTCGTGCTCGATTGGACGGAGGACTTCGACACCTTCGACAGCAGCCGCTGGTCCAAGGGCACCTGGACATTCACCGGCAACCGCGTCGACTTCGATCCCGCGAACGCCGTCGTCCAAGACGGCACGCTGATTCTTGCCATCACCAAGGAAGGTGCGACGGGCTTCTCCGGCACGGTTCCCCCCGATCCCCAAGGAAACGCGAGCAATGTTCCCGTCACCCCCAGCGAGCCGATCACTCCAGCCACGCCAGCCGCATCCGGCTCGGGCGGTGGTTGCAGTCTCATCGCGTCGCGCACTTCATCACGAGACGGCGCCTGGGTCCTGGGGATCTTCCTCCTCGGCTTGACAACCGCCAGGCGCCGTCGCCACGGGCGATAGCCCGCACTGGGAGCCAGGCGCAGCAGGTCGCGTGGAGACGCATCGCGCCCCCGGGGACGACTTGACATGACATATCGACCCTAGGTCCAATGCCGGTCACTTAGGAAACATCCACAGGGAGAAACGGAG
>JADGRD010000006.1 GCA_017881285.1 Pseudomonadota bacterium
ATGGCCAGGTTCGCGGCATCCGAGATTCGTAGAATGGTATCCATGCCCCCAGCCTACCGCGTCTCGGACGACGCGCCCATAAATTCCGACTAATTTGGTCCGCTTTAGTCAAACACGGTGCGGCGGGGTGATCAGCCGGCCGGCATCGCCCGCGCGGCGCAGAGTTCGACTTCGCACAGCCATTCCGGCCGGCAGATGTCGGCCACCACCACGGCGGCGGGCAGGTCGGCGGGCAGGCCGGCGACGGCCGCGGCCCGGGCATAGGCCTGGCGATAGCCGGCCTGCTTGAGGTAGGCGGTGGCGCTCAGGGCGTGGCGAAAATCCAGCCCGGCGCCATCCAGCAGCTCGCGCACGTTGGCGAACATGCGCTGCAGCTGGCCCTGGATGTCTCCGGCCGCGACCACCCTGCCCTGGGCATCGATGCTGGCGGTGCCCGAAACGTAGAGCGTGCGGCGGCCGGGTTCGGTGATGTACGAGCCGCGCGCGAAGGCCGACCCATAGCCCGACGCCTCACCCATGGCGCCGGGCGGGACTGCTTGCACGCGCACGTCGTCGCTCGCGGCAATCGCATAGAGGTCCATCGCGACCGGGACGGCGGCCCCGACCAGGGTGCCCTCGACACAGGTGCTGGCCGGCAAGCGGACAAGTTTCTGCTCGCCATAGTAGCGGTTGCGCGCCTGATTGAGAGAGCCGTAGTTGCGTTCGATGTCCTGCACGTAGATCCAGGTGCGCACCACATCGGTAAAAGACAGGCCTCGCGCCTGCAACGCATGCCCGGCCTGAGCTAGCATGTCATAGGCCAGATCGGTGACCGAGGCGCCCTGCGCCAGCCCCAGCCGTGGCGTGATGGCCAAGAGCCGCAGGTGGCGGGCGCCGTCGCGCAGCACCGTTGCGGCCGCCGGTTCGACCACGTTGCCGTGCCACACACCGCTCTGCCGCGCCGAACGGATGGCATGCAGCTGCATGGTGCAATAGCGGAGCGGTACCGCGGGTGGCTGCAAGAGCGCGGTGATGGGCAGCGGCCCCGTGGCGCCGAAGATGCCCGCGAGCACCTGCCGCCAGTCCCACGCGGGCGTCCTGGCCAAATGAATCCAGCCGCACACGATGTTGCTCGGCGACAGCCCGTGCGCCCCGAGCCCGTCGAGCGCACGGACGGCCATGGATTCGAGCTGCCGGCGGTCGTCGTCGTGGTGGGAGGTTGGCGCGGCCGCCACGAACACATCCTGGGTGCGCTGGCCATCGAGGCACCTCGACTGCCAATCACCCTGCAAGTTTTCGCGAGAATCGTCTTCGGTACTGCCAGACATCGTCACCCTAGGTATTGCACGAACGAAACGGCCGAGGTGTGCACAATCGTCGCGAAGAGGTAGATTTTGCGCCCAGTGAAGCGCCTCGCCATTGCCGCCGCATTCCTGCTTGCCCTCGCCGGAACCGGCTCGTGCAAGCACAAGCCGACGCGGCCGCCGCCCCGCATCGACTGGCCTGAAACGCCGCTGCCCTTGCCTGACGCGACGCTACTGCCCGGGGTGGTGGCGCCGCGCCTTTTGCCCACGGCTGCCCAGGCCAGCGTGCGGCAGCAGGCGGTGGAGAGCATCGGCACCTACGAATGGCAGGATTTCACCTCCCCCGGCTCGCGCCTGGTCAGCACCAACGGTGATTACTGGACGAACCTCGCGGATCTAGCGTGGCGCCGCGATATCGAGATCCACCTCGACGACGTGCCATTGGATCTGGACCAGGACGGCACGGTCGACACCCGCGTCACGCGCCACATCTCCCTCAAAGGGGGCATCCTGGACAATCCCGAGGTCTTCGGCCTGGCCGCAGACCCCGACGACCCGCCAGGCAAGCTCGGCTACACCTCGGCCAGCACCGGCTTCTCCGGACTGCGCGACGCCCTCGATTTCGAGACCGGCAAGCCCACCGGCGAGATCGGCATGACCTGCTGGCTGTGCCATTCCGGCCGCAACCCGGTGGATGGCAAGACCGTGCTCGGTCTGCCGAGCACGCGCCTCGACTACGAGATGATGCTGGCCACCTCGTCGCTCTTCGAGCCAGCGCATGTGCTCGACCTGGACCACGACGGCATCCCCGACGGCGAAGCCGAGATCAAACGGCGCATGCGGCTCGACGAGGCGCTGGTGCTAGATGGCAATCGCGACGGCCGCGTCACGGTCGCCGAGTACCGGGCCGCGCTCAAGCTGCCAGACGCCAAGCAGGTACAGGCCAGCCTGCTTTCGGCGGGGCCGGGCCGCCAGGATCTGACCAATGAATTCGGCCTGGACATGACCACGCCCGGGTTGCACTCACGCCGCTACGCCGACGTGGGCTTGATGCGCACGGGGCCGGCGGGGGTGTTCAACCCCAAGAGCACGCCAAGCTCGCTGGTCGTGCGTTCGCTGTCCGTCATCAACTGGGCCGCCACGTACGCCACGCGCGGGGTGGATTGGCTGGGCCGCTATGCCGAGCGTACCGGCCAGCGCCGCGGGCAAGCCCTGGCCGAGATGGGCATCGACTTTCCGCCCGGCCTCGAAGGCGACGCCGACCTCATCAATCGCGCCATCGTGCTCGACACCCGCTCCATCGGCGCCATCGGCCTGCAGGCGGACTCCTTCCCCGGCATCATGTACGCCCGCGTCCTGCGCCAGGGCGCGCCCGCGCCGCCCGCGCTGGTGCGCGGCTTGCGCCTCGGCTTCGAGGCCACGCAGATCCGCAAGCTGATCTACGACACCGACCTCGCGACCGTCGCGCGTCCCGCGCTCGACCCGGGCGCGGTGGCGCGCGGCCGCGCCATCTTTTTCGACCGCGTGGTGGGCGACATCCTCAACCAGCAGATCCTGGTCGACGTTCCGCCCGCCTACGCGAGCGCCGGCATCGCCCCCCCTCTGCTCGCGCCCATCGACGAGACCCGGCCCCTGTCGGCGCGCCTCCCCGTGCGCTGCGTGTCCTGCCATTCCGCGACGACGCTCGCGACCGAGCAACCCATCCCCGGAAGCGGGTTGGAAATTCCGCGCTGCACCGACTGTCATGTCGTGCACCCGCCGGTGGGGATGCTGGCGGCGCTCGGTCTGCGCAGGGGCGACGGCGCGCTGGGACTCAACTCGATCTTCGATGAGTTCGACCTCGACCGCGCACAAGCGACCGCCGAGCAGGTGCACAAGAGCTGCACCCATTGCCACGATCGCCACGCCGCCCTGGCGACGCCGATTCCCTACACCAATTGCAGCATCTTGCCCTTCGATGCCGACGGCGACGGTCGCGCGCAGGGCGACGAACCCGACGACCTGGCCGCCGGCGGGATCGGCACCGACGCCCTCTTCGGCTTCGAGGTCGACCGCCGCGCGCTCGCGGACAAGAATGTGCGCATGCCCATCACGCGCATACCCTCGGTGCATCGCCGGGGGCCGACCGAAACCGTGACCATTGCCGGACCGTGGGTGCGCACGGCGCCGCTCACCACGCTGGTCGCCTCCGCGCCCTATCTGCACAACGGCTCGGTGCCGACGCTGGAGGCGCTGCTCGAACCCACGGCTGCCCGGCCAGTTACCTTCACCCTTGGCACCGGCCAGGGCACGTTCACCTTCGACACGCGTTTGCCGGGCAACCGCAACATCGGTCACGAATTCGGGGTCAAGCTGAGCGGTGAGGAGAAACGCGACCTGAGCGCGTTCCTCAAGAGTCTGTGACTTGGCTACGGGATATCGATCAGCGGGATGTAGTCCTTGCAGCCACCGTGTCGAAAAGTACTGGTCGGCTAAGGCTGCGGTTCGATATCGATGGGCAGACGCCGGTTGCCCCAGGAGCCGGGGGCGCGGTCGAAGTGGCCGGCGCAGAGTACGCCGCAGGCTCGACACGCGCCGCTCTCGGTGAGTGACCACGAGGTGACGTCATAGCCGGTGCGACCGATGAGCTGGCGACCGCAGCCGCCGCAGAAGGTGCTGCCGCCCTCGTCGTCGCGCACGTTGCCGGTGTAGACGTGGCGCAGGCCGTTGCCCAGCGCGATGGCGCGCGCCCGCCGCAAGGTCGCCAGCGGCGTCGGTGGCCGGTCGAGCAGCCGGAAGTCGGGATGATATGCCGAGAAGTGGAGCGGCACATCCCGGCCCAGGTTCGCGACCAGCCAGCGGGTCATCTCGTCGAGCTCTGGCTCGCCGTCGTTTTCGCCGGGGATGAGCAGCGTGGTGATCTCCAGCCAGACCTGGGTCCGCGCGCGCAGGTACACTAGCGTGTCGAGGACCGCGCCGAGCTCCCCGCCGCAGAGCTCGCGGTAGAACCGCTCGGAAAAGGCTTTGAGGTCAACGTTGGCGGCGTCGAAGTGACGATAGAACTCCGCGCGCGCGGCGGGCAGCATGTAGCCCGCGGTGACCGCCACCGTGGCGAGGCCGCGTTCGTGGCAGGCCACCGCCGTGTCGATGGCGTACTCGAAGAAGACCACGGGATCGTTGTAGGTCATGGCCACGCTCTGGCAGCCGTGGTGAGCGGCCGCCGCCGCGATGGCGGCCGGCGACGCCGCATCACTGGCGCGCTCCACGTCGCGCGCCCGGCTCGATTCCCAGTTCTGGCAGAACTTGCACGTGAGATTGCAACCCGCGGTGCCGAACGACAGGACGGGCGTGCCCGGCAGGAAATGGTAGAGCGGTTTCTTCTCGATGGGGTCGATGCAGAATCCCGTCGAGCGGCCGTAGCTGGTGAAGACCATCTCGCCATCGCGCGCGGCGCGCACGAAGCAGACGCCGCGCTGGCCCTCGGCTAGGCGGCAGGCGCGCGGGCACAGCTCGCACAGCACGCGACCGTCGTCTTCCCGGCGAAAGTACCGGCCCGGCACGATGGCGCCGTCTCCTGCTCGCATCTCCTGGCTCAAGCGCGCGATCCTCCTTGCAGCCCTTGCCGTTGATTCGCGGTAGAGTATGGCATGCGTGCGCGCCCCCCGGCCGTTGCCGGCATGTTCTACTCCGACAAGCCGCAAGAGCTTGCCGCGGCGGTACGTTCGTACGTGGCCGAGGCCGCGCCCCCAGGCACGGCCAAGCCACCCAAGGCCGTGGTCGCTCCCCACGCGGGCTACATCTACTCCGGCCCCATCGCGGGCACGGCCTACGCCGCGCTTGCCGCGCGCGGCAAGGAAATCGAACGCGTGATCCTGATCGGGCCCTCCCATCGTGTCGGGTTCCCCGGCGTGGCGGCAAGCGGCGCGAGCGCGTTCGAAACCCCGCTCGGCCCGGTGGCCGTGGACCGTGAGGCGGTCTCCCTGCTCGTCAAGGAAGGCCTGGTGCGCGAATTCGAGGCCGCGCACGACAACGAGCACAGCCTGGAAGTCCAATTGCCGTTCCTCAAGCAAGTCTGCCCGAATGCGCGCATGGTGCCCCTGCTCGCCGGCGACGACGACTGGCGCGCCGTCGAGAAAGTGCTGGCCCTCCTCTGGGGCGAGGGCGAGACCGCCATCGTCGTGAGCTCGGATCTCAGCCACTACCACGACTACACCACGGCCCAGCGGCTCGACGCCGACACCGCCAAGACCGTGGAGCGGCTCGCCGCCGGCGAGGTCGACTTCAATCAGGCTTGCGGCGCCACCGGCATCAACGCCCTGCTCGCCCTCGTCGCGGACAAGGGGCTCGCCTGCACGACCCTCGATCTGCGCAACTCCGGCGACACCGCCGGCCCGCGCAACCGCGTCGTGGGGTACGGTGCTTTCGCGGTCGGCTAGGACCGACTCTACTTGATGAGTGTCGCGTCCTTGTTGTGCTTGAAGTACTCGGCGGTGAGACGCTCCATCATTTTCGCGCGCTTGTCGTAGAGCCGCTTGAGCTTGCGCGGCTGCTTGCGGGCCAGGGCGTAGTGGGTGAGTAGCGGCAGTGCCACCGTCGAGTCGAGGTAGGCCACCACGGCGTCGGGCAGCTGGTTTGGATCGATCTTGCCCCAGCTTACGGCCTCGGACGGCGTGGCGCCCGACAGCCCGCCGGTGTCGGGACGCGCGTCGGTGAACTGCAAGAAGAAGTCGTGTCCCATTTCCTTGATGCGCAGGACTTCCTGGATCTGCGGCTCGGTTTGCAGCATGAAGTTCTTGGGCGAACCTCCACCCATGAGCAACACGCCGGTCTTCTTCTTGCGCATCTTCGCGTCGAGCACGATGGCCGTGGTTTCGTTGACGTCGATGCTGGGATTCACGCGCAGCTTGTTGCCGCGCAGCTCGACGCCGGCCACGTTCATGCCGATGGTCGAATCGCCGGGCGAGGACGTGAAACAGGGAACACCGGCGCGATAGGCAGCGGCCAGCACGGACGCATCTTTGAGTCCCGTCTGGCGCTCGAACTCGGCGCAGTACTTGCCGATGAGGTAGTGCAGCTCGGCCGTGCCCATCTCCTTCTGGAATTCCTTCTGGATGAGGATCTTGCGCAAGATATCGTCGGTGCGCATGAGCACGTCGTTGTAGTCGAGCAGGATGTCGTAGATGCGAACCACGCCGAAGCGGCGCAGGGCGGGATCGGGGACGAAGGGCGAGCCGCGAAAGAGCGGCAGGTTCATCGCGTGGTGCATGTCGTGGTACAGGTTCGCGCCCGTGCCCACGATCCAGTCCACGAAGCCGGCCTTGATGAGCGGGACGACCGCGGAGGCGCCGAGCCCCGCCGGAGTCAGCGCGCCGGCCAGGGTCATGCCGACCGTCACGCTGTCGTTGGCCAGCATTTTCTCGGTGAAGAGCCGCGCCCCTTCTTGCAAGCGAGCGGCGTTGTAGGCCAGGAACGCGCTGTCCATCAGGTCGGGCAGGCTCTCCTTGCCGGTGATGGGGTT
The DNA here is from genome assembly GCA_017881285.1 of Pseudomonadota bacterium. Taxonomy (GTDB): domain Bacteria; phylum Myxococcota_A; class Polyangia; order Fen-1088; family Fen-1088; genus Fen-1118. The sequence goes on from JADGRD010000006.1 coordinate 6,781, forward strand.
GGGCAGGATGCGCTGGCCGCGCAGGTACATCTTCTTGCCGGCGGCGAACTTGTGCGGGTACTTGCTGATGAACTTCTTGGGCAATACGATCTTGGCCATCGCGAGCGGTTCCTTTCGCTTCCTTCACCCCCCGAGAGAATCATGCACCGCACAGGTGGCCGGACGGCCTGGTGCCTGCATGGGGAAGGTGTGGGGGCATGGGGCCGCCAATCTGGCGAAAAAGGCCTGGCTTTGCAAGCGCGCGCTGTTGCCCCGCCGGCCGCTTGCCACGCCCTGTGTCCAGGCCACGCCCACGGAACAGAGGTGGGTTTCTTGTACACACGGAAACCGCAGGAATCCCGCGGGGCCTTCGCGGAAATGTGACACTTCTATCGCGCTGGAATCACTTACTTGGGCATCAAGATCGACATCGACGCGAGTTGCATACAACTCAATGCGTTGCTGTATCCTTGCGTTGCTGTATCCTTTTGTGCGGGATGTACCAGTGCCTTCACCATAGTGAACAGCCTCACACCAAGAGCCAAAATAGCCTCGCCGGAAGACCTAGAAGAAGCGTAAGATTAATATAAGGTTGTTTCTTCCCCTCGGCAGCGCGAGCGGGAAGGCATTTCTACAAAGGCAGGAAGGCGCCATGAAAAAATTTATCTATTCGATGATGCTCGTGGGCGTGACGGCTCTCTCTCTCGGCGCGATGTTGTTCGTCGGCTGCGGTTCGCCCGACCAGCTCGGGCAAGGCATCGGTGGTGGCGGCGGCATGGCGGGCGCGGCCGTCATCGATCAAGACGCGAGCCTTCCCCCCAAAGGTGGCTCCGGTGGGTCGGGAACCTCCGGAGCGCCGCCGAACCCCGACGCCAACTGCGGCAGCACGACCTCGAACACCAGCCACATGCCGGCCGATGTGCTCCTCGTGCTCGACCGGTCGGGTTCGATGGACTACAGCACCACGGCGGACTCCAACTGCAGCAGTGGCGCCGCGGGCTGCACCGCCCGGTGGCCGGCCCTGACCACGGCGGTGGACAGCACCCTGACCACAACCGCGGGCTCGATTAGCTGGGGGCTCAAGCTGTACTCTTCCAACGGAAGTGGGTGTACCGTCAACAACGGCGTCGAGGTTGCCATCTCGGCGTCGTCGGTGTCCGCTATCCAAACCCTGATCGGCAACACCTCGCCCGGCGGCAATACCCCGACTGCTCAGACCATCCAGACGGCCACGACTTATCTGAAGACAGTCACGGATCCCAACAACAAGGTCATCCTCCTTGCCACCGATGGCGAACCCAACTGCGCCCCGGGTGGGTCAAGCAGTACCACGAACGTGCAAGGCACGATCGATGCCATCACCGCGGCCAAGACCGCCGGCTTCCTGGTATACGTCATCGGCATCGGCCCGAGCGTCGGCAACCTCGACAACTTCGCCTCCGCGGGCGGCACCGGGAACTACTACCCCGCCACCTCGCCCGCGGATCTCGCCGCCGCGCTCGCCTCGATCACCAAGGCCGTCACAACCTGTACCTTCACGTCACCGACGTCTCCGCCCGATGTGAACAACGTCGCGGTGTACCTCGACAAGAACTTGGTTCAGAAGGACAACGCCAACGGCTGGAGCTTCGGCGCCAACGACAAGACCATCGTCCTCAACGGCAGCTCCTGTGCCAAGATCACCTCGGGAGCCGCGTCGAACGTGCAAATTCTGTATGGCTGCCCGGGTGACAAGCTGCCGCCGCCCGCAACCATCCCCTAGAGCGCCTTCCGCCATCACCCTGCGGGCCGCCGGCCGCCCTGTCGCGTATCACCGCGCGCGCCACTGGCCGGTGGGCACGTGCGATGATTCCTCGTCGACAATCCCCAGCTCGGCGAGCTTGTTCCGCAGCGTCTGGTTGCGCTTGAGCTCCGCGTTGTACTGATCGCTGGCGTGGGTGAGCCGTGCCTCGAGTTCGTGCATCTCGGCCAGCGTCCGCTGGCCGTGCACCCGAGCGGCCACTTGCCGCAGGAACAAGAACATCCAGACCAGCATCGCCAGGATCAATGCGCAGAGCACGGCAACGATGGGCAGGGCCAGGCGCACGGCGACGGCGATCCGCTCGTTCTCCTCACGCAGGCGATCGTTGGCCTTCTGTACCCTGGTCTCGCGATCCCGCGTTTCGGTCAGCCTGGCCTCGAGCGAGGCGCGCTCCTTCGCAAGAATCTTGGCGCCCGCCACGAGCTCGTTATTCTCGGTCAGTCGCCGGGCGTTGTCCTCTTCGGCCTTGCCCCGCCGGTCGACCTCCTTGGCCAACTCGTCCTCGAGCAGCTTGATCTTATCGCTCGGCGGCAGAACCCTGGCCACCGCGCCGGCACCAATCGTTGCCGGCGCCTCGGCTTTCGCGGGCTGTGCGCGGGCGCCCAGGGCGAGCAAGGTCGCGGCCACGAATCCGCCCGCCAGCACGAGTTTCCGCGATGTCGACCTCCCCAAGCTGCTTTCGATGTTTGCGCTTGTTCGTTTCATGAACTGGAACCTCACTCCACGACGCGGTCGACTAGTCCCCAAACACGACGCTGCGGACGCCGGCAAACAAAATGATTTCCTTTTGGTGCACCTTCCCCGTGGCCGGTATGAGCAGGCCAATGGTGTGGCTTCCCGGATCCACGCGCAGCTTCGAGAACGGGCACAGAATTCCGGTTTCCTTGCCGTCGACGACGATGGGGAACTTGCCGGTGGTCTGACACTCGGCGCGGAAGCGCGCCTCGCCCGTCATCGGCGGCTCGACCGGTTTGAGCGTTTCCTCGATCTTGGCGCCTGCACGCACCTCGATGGTTGTTTGGCTGGTGAGGTAGCCGGCGCGGACCAGTGCCACGCGCGCCGTGCCGGGCTTGACCTGAACCGCGCAAGGAGTTTCGCCGCGATCTTCGCCGTTGATCCACACTCTGGCGCCCGCGGGCTGGCTGGTGACGGCAACCCGAACCGCGGCTCCGGGTGGGCCAGCCGGAGCGGCGGCCGCCTCGGATGCGGGCTTGCTCGTGGCGCTCTCCTGCGCCTTGGCCAGCGGCGAAACCGCCGGGCGCGCGGCCGCCTTGGCGGGAGAATCGACCGGGGCGGGCACCGCCACCGTCGCGGGCTTGGCGCTCGCGGCCACCGGCGAATCCTGCGGCGCCTTCCCCTGCGGGGTCTTTCCAGCCAGCGGCGTCGGCGCAACCGATGCCGCCTTCTCGACGAGCGCGGTCTTCCCCTTGTCGACGAGCGCGATCTTCCCCTTGCCGACGAGCGCGGTCTTCCCGCCCGCCGCTGCCTTCTCAACCGGCGCCACCTCCTCGACCGGCGGGCTCTTCCCAGCCGCCGCGACCACCGGTGCCTTCTCGGTGGGGGAGGCCTGCGGGGCTGCCGTGGCCGCCGTGGCCTTCGGCGAGCGGAGCTGCGTGAAAGCGGGTGGGGCCGCGCCTTTCTTCCCCGTCAGGCCAATCGTCAGCGCGGCGGCTCCAGCGCCCAGACCCGCGGCGACGAACAGAACCACCGCGATCTTCTTGGCACGCGAGGGAGCTGGCTGCCAGGGCTCGTCGTCCACCGCGTCCGCGCTGTCCGCGGCCTGGCTGGCACGCGACTTCAACGCATTTCGCGTCTTGGGCTGCCGAGACGGGCCAGGCTCCGGAGCAGCCATCGCCTGGGCGACGCGGAGTGGTTCCGGCTCCGGGACTCGTGCGAAATCCTCCTCGGCGATGAAGGCCGCGGCCTCGAGCGCCGGTCGTCCCTGCTGCGCAGTCTCGGCGGGACCTTCCGGCGGTTCGAATGGCTCCGGCGGCTCCGCGAGCTCGTTCTCGATTTCCTCCGGCTCGGCTCCACCGCCCGTCGTCACCAGAAGGGGGGTCGGCTCCTCCTCGATCAACTCGTCCTCGAGCAACTCCCGGCGCGCGGACGGAGCAACGGCCGGCGCTTGCATCGGACGCATCCCCGCCGCCTGGGAACCGGGCTGCGGCCCGAGCCAGTTCTCCGCCGGAGGCGGTGGATGAGGGGCGAACGCAAAAGCCTCCTCAATCCCCGGGTCGGTGACCAGCGGTGGCGCCTCGGCCACCGACATCGCGCCATCCGCCTCGCCCTGACCGGGCGGAAGGAGAGAAATCGGCACGCCCGCCTGCGTACCCAGCGCGGCCAAGGCCTGCGCCCCCCAATCCGCGACTTCCGCCACTGGTTCAGGCTCCACGGGCACCTCCGGGGCGAACGACGCCGACAGCGCCGATGACGCAGGTATCGCGGGCGCCGGCGGCGATGGTCTCGGGGCCGCGGGCGGCGAGAGCATCGTGCGGGCCGGTGACGAGGGTATCGCCGGCGGCAGTGGCGGAGGTATCGTGGGCACCGTCGGCAGGGACGGCAGCGCCGACCCCTTCGCCAGGGGCCCCGCCGCCATGACCGGTAGAGGCGCCTGCCTGATCGGCGATACCGCGCGCTGATCGGCGGGCTTGGGGGCCGGCAGCTCGGGCGCCTTGATCGCCGCGAAGGATCGAATGGTGGGGCTGCGGCCCACCGCCGGACCCAGCGATATTCGCGACGATAGGGCCGGCCCACGCGCGGGCGGCTCCCCGGGCGCGCTGGGGGCCGATGCATCGGTTGGCAGCGCCCGGAAGATGGCGCTGGCGTAGCCACTGTCCGGACTCACCCGGGTCGCTTGGTCGGATGCGGCCAGGAAGCTGCCGGAGGATGCGGCGGGAGGCGGCGGCGCCATCGCCAGAATGCCCGAGGAGACAGGCAACACCCTATCGGCCGGCACCGGCTCGGCGCCCGAGGAGGGAGGGCCGTTCGCTGACGACGAGTCCGACACAAACGCCGAAAATTTGCGAACGAGAGCCGCCATCTCGCTCACCATCGACGCATCTGCGGTGCCCCCATAATGGCTGGCCAGGACCTTGGCGGCCTGGGCCGCGCGCGGACGCAGCGCCGGATCTTCCGCGAGCATGCTGGCGATGAACTCGGCCATGGCCGGCCAGTGCGATTCGAGCATTCTCCGCGCTGCCGCGCTGGTCATCCCCGGTGGCGGCAACTCGCCGGCGGCCAGCTCGAAGAGCATCGCGCCGAGCGCGCGCACGTCGCTGGGAGCGGTCGGCTCGGCGCCAGGCGGTCCCGGCGCCGCGTAGGCGAGCGAGCGTTGCGAGAGCACGTCCCCGCCCTTGTGCGCGGCGATGCCCAGACCCGCGTCGAGCAGCTTGATGCCACCGCGCTCGGTGACGATGACGTTGCGCGGGGAGAGACCAGCGTGCACGAGGGGCGGCGCCAGCGCGTGCATGGCGGCGAGCCCGGCGGCGATCTCGGCACCCATGTAGGCCACGTGCTTCTGCCATTTTTCCGCGGCCGCGTCGGCGCCACTGGCAAGCTCACCGGACACCTGCGCCCACTCGCGGAAACGGTCGAGATCGAGCCCATGGACGAGCTCGGTCACCGCGATAGCGACACCGTCGATGACGTCCGCGTCGAGCACGCGCGCCACACGCGCGTCGATGACGCTCCCGGTGCGCTTCGCGGCGGTGAGGAATGGATCGGTCCGGCTGACGACCACGCCCGGCCGCCGCCGCAGGCACTTGACGGCGAAGATGCGGTCGAATCCAGCCAGGCCGCGCACGCGGGCGCGATAGGTCTCGCGGCCGCCTTCGGCGCCTAGACATTCCTCGAGTTCGTACCTGCCGAGTTTCTTGGGTTTGGCCTGCTCGCGAACCACGGACAGGCTCGGGACATTTGCCATCAATGGTAGTATCGGCAGTTAGATGCGACTTCTGGACTGGGTGTCTTCAGGGTCCTCCATCCTCGGCCGCGGGGCCCTGGATTCGAGACGGGCGGCATCCTTTGTGCGCCACACCCTACGCGGCAATCGCGTCGCCCCCGCACCGGCCGGGCGACCGGCCGAGAACCAGCCGCCGGTCCTCCTCATCCACGGCTACCTGGCCACGCGCGGCTCGCTCCATCTTCTGGAACGCCGGTTGACGGAGATGGGGCATCTGGTGCTGACCTACCGGCTGGGGTTGGTCCATGCCGGGGACATCTGCGAATCCGCGGCAAAGATCGCAGCGAAGGTCGAGTCGATTGCCGCCCAAAGTCATCTGGATCGCCTGGATATCGTTGGACATTCCATGGGCGGCCTGGTCGGGTTGTACTACGTCAAGCGGATGGGCGGACGGCGCCGGGTGCGCCGCCTGATCATGCTCGGCACGCCCACCTCCGGCACCTGGTCCGCTCTGCTAGGGGTGGCCTTGGCGCCGCTCGGCCGGGCCAGCTTGCAGCTCCTGCCTGACTCCGCCTTCTTGCGCGAGCTGGAGGAGGGCACCCTGCCCGATGGGGTCGAGATTTTCTCGGTGGCTGGCGATTGCGACCGGCTCGCCCCGCCCTCCACCACCCGTCTGCGCGGGGTGAGCCACGTCTGCCTGCCCACCAACCACGCCGGACTGCTGGTCGACGCGCAGGTCGCCCAGGTGGTGGGCGAGATCCTGGCGAATCCCATGACCGCACCGTCGGAGGCGGCCTCGGATGGCGCGCTCCACCGTTGACGAGTAGCGGCTAAGTGACTAAAATCACGGCCTACTGATTCACTCCAGCCAAGCACCTTTGCAGCCAAGGACCCAAGCCGCGCCGGGATCGAACCCCCTATGTGGACCCTGAAGTTCATCTCGGGCAAGTACCAAGGGGGCGAGTTTCCCTTGCGGCCCAATCGTGAGATCACCATCGGACGATCCTCCGATCTCGACATGGTGCTGGTCGAGGACATGGTGTCGCGCAAACACGCCAAGATCACGACCGATGATCGCTCGGTCTCGATTCAGGATCTGGGCTCGACCAACGGCACCTTCGTCAACGGCGAGAAGATTCGCGCGGTTCGCCTGAAGGAGGGCGACCGCATTCTGGTCGGCACCTCCATCATCAAGCTGGTCGCGGCCAATAACGAAGCCCCGATTCCGTCGTCGTCGCTGTCGGAGAACGAGGCCCGCTCGCGCTTGCAGGTCACCGCCAACCGGCGGGCCGAGCCCAAGATGATGCAGGGAAACATCGAGGAGATCCCCCTGCCCGACCTCCTGCAGTTGCTGTCCACCAGCCGCAAGTCCGGCGTCTTGGTCCTGCGTTCGGAATGGGGAACCGGCCGTCTCTACTTGCGCAAGGGACAGATCTACTACGCCAACGTCGATGAGAGCTTCGACGTGAGCCCGCGCAAGGCGGTCTTCCGCATGCTCACCTGGGACAAGGGCCTCTTCGAGCTGGAACCGCCCGACGACCGCACGGTGATGGAGGAGTTGCAGGACAGCACCGAGGGGCTGCTCATGGAAGGCATGCGCCAGCTCGACGAGTTCCATGAGTTGTCATCGAAGCTGCCCCCCTTCGAGGCCATCGTTTCCATCCCGCGGCCGCTCGAACAGAAGCTGCGCGACCTCAAGCCGCAGGAGCTCGACCTCATGCAGACCGCGCTCGACGAGGCCACCGTGCAACAGATCATCGATCAGAGCCCGCAGACCGACCTCGACACCGCGCAGGCCTTGCTCTCGCTCCTCGAGCGGGGATACTTGATCGTCGGATAGTTCGTCTCCAGCCGAAGAATCACGCCGTACTCGGAGGGAAACCGAAACATGCAGTACCCCGCCTCGACTGGCGCGCCCGCGGGCCGCTTGCAGTGGACTGTTTTGCCGCTGGTCCTCGCATTTGCCTGCACCCAGCCGTCGGGTTCGAACCAGCCTGGTGGCGCCGGCGGCGGGAGCGGCGGCAAGGGCGGGTCGGGGGGTGGCGCGGCCGGCACGGGCGGCCCGAGCGGTGGTTCCGGCGGCGCCAGTAGTACCGGTGGTTCGGCCGGCTCGGGTGGGGCGGCCGGCTCGGGTGGTGCGGCTGGGGCTGGCGGGAGCGGCGGCGGCAACAGCGGTGGCTCGGGTAGTGCGGCTGGTGCTGGCGGGAGTGGCGGCAGCAACAGCGGCGGCTCGGGTGGGGCGGCCGGCGCTGGCGGGAGCGGCGGCAACAACAGCGGCGGCACCAGCGGGGCGAGCGGCGGCACCGGTGGTGGCAAGGGTGGATCCGGTGGTACCGCCAGCGGCGGTAGCGGTGGAACCAGCCGCGGCGGTGCGGGTGGTGGCAGCGGCGGCAACGGCGGATCCTCCAGCGGCGGCGCGAGCGGCGGCAGCGGCGGCACCAGCAGCAGCGGCGGCAGCACGGGCACGGCCGGCACGACCGGCGCCGGTGGTGCGCCCGGCGCCGGTGGCACGACCGCCACCGGCGGATCCACTTCCGGCATGTGCGCAACTGCCTTCTTCTCGACGGATGCGGCGGGGAAGAAGACCACGGAGTACTCGGCCTGGAAGACCAGCTTCGTACAGGAGTGCACGTCCAACAACAGCGCCGTGGTGAAGAACGGCGGTGGTGTCTACTCCGAGGGCATCGGCTACGGCATGCTGCTGGCCGCGAACAACAACGACCAGCCGCTCTTCGACAAGTTGTGGAAGTTCTACGCCGACCACTTGGACAAGAATGGCCTCATGAACTGGTCGATGGATGCCTGCGCGGCCCCTGGCAACAACAACGCCAACGCCGCCACCGACGGCGATCTGGACGCGGCCATGGGCCTGGTCATCGCGAACAAGGTGTGGGGCGGCTACGCCACGCAGGCGCAGGGCTTGATCGGCAAGATCAAGCAGTTCGAGACCGACTCCTGTTCGAACGGGCTGGTCGTGTTGCGCCCTGGCGACAACTGGGGAGGCTGCACCGAATCGCCCACCAAGGGCAAGGTCAACCCCTCCTACTTCTCGCCCGGCTACTATCGCGTCTTCGCCACCGTCGACACAGCCAACGCCTCCTTCTGGAAACAACTGGCCACGGACTCGTACACATTGCTCGCCAAGTACCAGACGGCGATGAATGGGCTGGTGCCCGAATGGGGCTTCTCCGACGGCACCACCGAATCGAACACCTACGACTACAACGCCTGCCGTACGCCCTGGCGCATTGCCATGGACTACATGTGGTATTGCACGCCCGAGGCGAAGACGTTCCTGGAGAAGATCGGCACGTTCGTCGATGGCAAAGGCGGCGTGACCAAGACCGGCTACGCCAACAACAGCGCCTTCGTGGGCGCCTTCGCCGATTCCGGCATCGCCATCACCCAGGCCAAGATCGACAGCTACGTGAAGGACTGGATGGGGAACACCAGCATGGACGACACGCCCTACTTCCAGGGGACCTTGCGACGGGTGTACTTGCTAGTTGCCGGCGGCCAAATGCTATCGGGGCTGTAGAGCTACAGCTTCACGGTCAGTCCCTCGGCGGCGCCGAGGATTTCGATCGGTTTCCCGCCACGTTCGTCGAGCATCCGGCGGCCGCGCAGGACGAGCTCGTCGACATCGTGGTCGCTGTAGTCCTGGTCGTAATGGAAGAGCGCCAGGCGCTTGACCTGGGCGCGCAGGGCGGCCTCCACGGCGTCATCGAGCGACGACAAGCCACGCGTGATGCGTTGGGCGTGATCCTCGGGCGTGAAAGTGCAGTCGTGGATAAGGAGGTCAGCGCCGCGATAGACGGCGACGGTCTCCGCTGGCGGCCCGCCCTTGTCGTAGCCAACGTCGCTGGCGTAGACCAGGGTCTTGCCGTCGGCCTCGATGCGATAGGCGAGCACCTGCGTCGGACCGTGCGGGTTGGGATGCGCAGTGATGCGGGCCGTGCCCACGCGCACCTCGCGGTCCTCGGAAACCGCGCGCATGTCGAGCTGGGCGCCCATGTTGCGATAGCTCTGCACCGGAAAGAACTGCGCCGCCATCTGGCGTTCGAGCACGCGCTCGAGTAGCTCGGAGCTGTGGCTGCCGCCCACCACCGTGAAACGGTTGCCGGGTACGTAGAACGGCCCGAAGAAGGGGAAGCCCTGGATGTGGTCCCAGTGCGCGTGCGAGAGCAGCACGATGGCGCTGCCCTTGCCCTTGCCGAATCCGGAGGCGAGCAGCGAGCGGCCGAAGTTGCGCGCCCCAGTCCCGCAATCGATCATGATGATCTCGCCGTCGGCGAGACGGACCGACACGCAGGAGGTGTTGCCCCCGTAGCGCACCGTCGCCGGGCCCGGCGAGGGAATGGAGCCGCGCACGCCCCAGAAGGTGACGTCCATCAGACCTTCCCCAGCGAGAAATCCAGGCCCTCGAAAGCCGCCACGATTTCCAGTTTCTTGGCCGCGGTCCGCGCCTGGCCGCGCGCGGCCTCGAGCATGGTGTCGACCTCGGCGTCCGAGCGATCCGGCGCGTGGTGGAAGAGAGCCAGGGTCTTGGCCCCGGCCTCGCGGCAGACCGTGATGGCGTCCGACGGCCGCGAATGGCCGAAGTGCGGAAACTGCCGGTATTCCTCGGCGGTGTACATGGTGTCGTAGATGACGAGGTCCGCGCCCTCGCACAGGCGCACCACCGCGGCGGCCATCGCTTTGAGCTTGGCCTTGTCGGTCCGGCTGAGCTTGGTGTGCGCCGAGGACGGGCCCGAGAGGAATTCCTGGCCAAAGAGAATGTCGGAGAAGGGCGCGGTGTCGGCGATGTAGGCCACCAGGGCGCCGTCCGCGGCGACCGCGTAGGCGGTGGCGACGTGCGGGTGGTTGAGCCGCGTCGTGGCGACCTGCACGTCCTCGATTTCGAACTTGACGCCGTCGTGCAGCTCGCGAAAGGCAACGGCCGCGCGCGTCCGATCGAAGGAAACGGGGAAAAAGGGGGCGTCGGCCTGCGAGGCAAACACGCTGCGCAGATTCTGGTCGTCGCGCTGGCGGGCATAGACGAAGAGATGGTTGCCCTCGCGGTAGAAGGGAGCGAAGAACGGCAAGCCCTGGATGTGATCCCAGTGGGTGTGGCTGACCAGGATGTGGGCCCGCCCCTGGCCGGACTCGAACTCGGCGCCCATCAGCTCCTTGCCCAGCCGGCGAATCCCGGTGCCGCCGTCGATGATGATGCGCGTGCCGGCCGCCGAGGTGATCTCGACGCACGAGGTGTTCCCCCCGTAGCGCTCGGTGCTGGCGCCAGGAACGGGAAGCGAGCCGCGAACACCCCAGAAACGGACTCTCATGGTCGGACGAGTTGGTGCCTTTCGTCGTGGATGGGCTTCATGAGCTTAGCACAGCGCCGACGGACGCGCGCAGCGGGAAGCGCTTGGCAAGTGCGTGGAAACAGCGTGGCTATCGCCCGAGCGAGGCCTTGACCAGGGCGAAGTATTCGCTACGCGTGTAGGGCTGGTTCAGGATGTGGAACTCCTTCTTCGCCAGCCCCACGCAGCCGAGACAGTAGTTGCAGTCGGTGCAGAACGAGCAGCGTACGAGGTACGCGGAGTGCGTGCACGCCAGGGCGTCGTCGCAGTGCGAGCAGTCGTGGCAGCCTACGCAGCGCACGCAGTGCCCGCTGCCCGTGGTCGCCTCGCAGTCCCGGCAATGGGTGCAGCGGTAGCAGTTGCGGCAGCCCGTGCAGAACATACAGTACATGGAACCCGTGCAGCCCTCGCTGCGGAAGCTGCCCACGTTCTTCTCGCTGGCGCCGAAGTCGCGCAGCAGGTGGGCGTACTCGGCCTCGAACTCGGAACGATTCATCGAGTCCGAACTATACCGGAAGACGCCTCCGGCGGCGTCGCCGTGAGTCGTGCTTGCAGGCCTGCAATCGCTCCCTATAATCGCGCCTTCCATGCCCGAACCAGGTCCAAGTTCCGACGCCAAG
>JADGRD010000206.1 GCA_017881285.1 Pseudomonadota bacterium
GCAAGCTGAGCCTGGCCGGCCTGCTCTCCGCCCAGGAGATTTCTGCCCTCTCCGACGCCTATCGCTTCTGGCGACGGATCGAACACCGGTTACAGCTCGAACAGGGCCGGCAGACCCACGTCCTGCCGACTGCCCCGGAGGATCTGGCGCGCCTGGCCCAGCGCCTGGGCTTCGGCGCTGCCAACTTCGCCACGGCGGTCGAGGACCGGCGCAAGGCGGTCTCCGCCATCGCCGACACCCTGGGCGAGCCGGTGGCCGGGCCACCGCCCGCCGTCTTGCGCCTGCTCGCCCCGGCGGCCTCCGATGAGGAACTGGCAGAGGACCTGCGCAACGCCGGCTTCCGCAACCTCGCAGAGAGCGCCTACTTGCTCGAGATCTCGGCCGGCCGCTTGCCGCCCGAATGGCTGGAGGAAGCCATCGCCTCGCCCGATCCGGATCGCGCCCTCGCCCGCTTTTCCGACATCGCCGTGCGCACCTCGTTTGGCCTCTTCACGCTGCTGCACGAGGATCGCCAACTCCTGCGCATGCTCGCCGGCCTCTTCGGCACCAGCGAGCGACTGTCCCGCCACCTCATCACCCACCCCGATGTGTGGCCCGGCCTGACCGTAGGATTGGGAGCGCCGCAGCCGGAGACCGCCGCCTGGCAAGCGGAGTTCGCCGCGCGCCTGGCCGAGTGCGACTACGAGACCGCCCTGCGCCGCATGCGCCGCTTTCAGGCCGAAGAGATCCTGCGTATCGGCCTGCACGACGTGGCCGGCAACCTGGAACACGAAGAGGTCTCGTCGCAGCTCGGCCGCCTGGCCGAGGCCTGCCTGGCGGAATGCACGCGTCGGGTGGCCGCCGAACTGGCCCCGCGCTTCGGCCGCCCCGACGCGGAGTTGACCATTCTCGTGCTCGGCAGTTGTGGCGCGCGCGAGATGCGCTACGGCTCGGATCTCGAGTTGGTCTTTCTCTACGAGCGCGAGGGCACGACCGCGATGGGCACGGATCACCAGGAGTGGTTCGCTCGGCTCGCGCAACGCCTCATCAGCGCGCTCGGCGCGCTGCTCGAAGAAGGACGCCTCTACACCGTGGACACACGGCTACGGCCCTCGGGCTCGCAAGGATTGCTGGTGACCAGTTACCGCGCCTTCGCCGAATACCACCAGGAAAAGGCCGCGCCCTGGGAGCGCGTCGCGCTGCTGCGCGGTCGCGTCGCCTACACGCTGCCCGGCCGCGCGGATGGCCCACCCGCCAACTTCGCCACCGGGCTCGACACCTTGACCTACGAACACGGGTTGGGGCAGGCCAATTTGCGCCACGAGCTTCTGCGCATGCGCAAACTCATCGAGGACGAACGCGCGGGCGGCGGTCCGCACCACCTGCGCTTTTCCCCCGGCGGCCTGACCGACCTGGAATTCATCGCGGCCTGGTGGCAACTGCGCGAGGGCGCCCGCGATCGCGGCCTGCGCACGACCCGTCCGCTGCAGGCGCTCAAGCGCCTGGTGGAGCGCGGCGAGCTCGACCGGGGTCTCCTCGACCACTACCACTTCCTCGCGCGCGCAAGCCTGCGCCTGCGCTTGCTGCGCGACTACGCCGACGACCGTCTGTCGCCCAGCGACGAACAGCCCCTGGCGCGCAGCTTGGGCCTCAGCCGCGCGCGGCTGACGAGTGAACTGGCGGCACGCATGGCGGAAGTGCGGGCGGCGTTCGCGAAGGAGCTGGGGTAGCGGCCAGCGCCCTAATCCCGCGGCAAGCGCCGCGACGCCGCGGGGCGCCGGCAACCGCGATCCCCTCCCGAAACTACCCGATTCGGCTTAGGATTCACCAGCTACCGGCCGATACTTGCCCTTGCGGCGTTCTTCCATGCAGTTGATGTCCAGAGCGGCGCTTGACGCAACTGCAAATCGGACGGCGACGACCCGACCGAACAGGACACAGGCGCAGGATGATCGACAGCAAGGAGCTGCTTCGCAGGTTCAAGGCCGCCGGCTGGCAGGGACCCGCGCAGGTGCACGCGCTCTTGGGCGAGGCGCCCCCGCCCACGCGTGACGAGATCGAGCGCATACTCGCGGTGCTGGTGAGCAAGGGGCTGCCCGGCGACTCGCGCGACCAGTCGAACCGCCTCTTCATCTTCCGCACGGAGGCCGAGAAGGTGGGCGACAAGGCCCTCTTCCTGCCTTACGTGCGCGCCCTGCGCGGCGGGGACCCCCAGCTTGCCGCGGTGCTGGTTCCGCTCCTGCCCAAGGTCAACAACGTCGAGGGGCACGGCGAGCTTTGCACCCTGCTCCGGGAGACCGACGCGTCGTTGCGGCGGGCGGCGGCCACCGTGCTCAAGCAGATTGGCGGCACCACCGTCTTCGGGACCCTGTCCGGCTACTGCGCGGATTCCGGCTTCCAGGGGCGCCTCGAGGCCATGGAGATTCTCGTTTCCATCGGCCGGCAGGGGGCGATTCCGGCGCTTTCCGCGGTGGTCGACGAGGGCAGCGTTGCCGAGAAGCTCGTCGCGCTCCAGTACCTCGGCAACGCGGAGCTCATGACCAAGGACGTGCGCGGCGCCCTCAAGGCCATCGGCTCCGCGCTGGGCCATACCATGGAGAGAGTCGCCATCCAGGCCGTGGCGGCGTTCGGGGCGCTGTGCGGGGAGGATGAGTACTTCGAGTACCTCGGCCCCCTGCTCGACGCCAAGAGCCTGTCCACGGTCAGGGCCGCGATCGACGCCATCCAACGCTTCAGCTCGCCGCGCGTCATGGCCTTGCTGGCGCGCAAGCTGCACGCTGGACCCAACGCCATCCGCATGGCCGTGCTCGGGGCCGCCGAGGCCATCGGCAACGACCAGGTCCTGCCGCTGGTCATCGAGGGGCTCAATTTCAAGAAGATCGACGTGCGCACGCGCGCGGCCGAGGTGCTCACCAGCCTGGCCCTGGCCAACAAGGTCGACCTGGCGCGCACGATCTTGTGGCTCCTGCGCAGCAAGGACGTGAACGTGCGGCGCATGGCCGTCGACATCTCCAAGAAAGTCGGCGATCCGACGGGCGAGCTGGCGCCCCGCATGCTGCGCCTGCTGCGCGACGAGGACTGGTGGGTGCGCGAGCGCGTGATGGATGCGCTGGTGGTCATGGCGGGCAAGCAGCTCACCCGGCACCTCGTGGCCTATCTGCAGGATCCGTCGGACATCGTGCGGCGCTACGCCGCCGACGCGCTCCTGCGCCTCAAGGATCCCGCCTCCCTCGGGGCCCTGGTACGCGCCGCCCAGGGCGACAGCGATTGGTGGGTGCGCGAGCGTGCCATCGAGGCGGTCGGCGCGATCGGCATGCGCGAGACCATTCCCTACGTCCTCGACCTGCTGGCCCGCGAACCCGACCTGCGCCGCTCGTGCATCGAGGCCCTGCAGGCCTTGCACGCCGACGAGGCGGCTCCGCACGTGGCGGCGCTGCTCGGCGAGTCGGACGCGGACATGAAGCTGGTCATCCTTGGCTGCCTCGAGGTGCTCGACGAGCCCGGACAGGCTCCCGCGGTGGCATCGCTCGTCCAGGATTCCGACCATCGCGTGGCCACGGCGGCGAGAAATCTGCTCTCCCGCTGGAAGGTGAGCGCCGGGCATGCGAGTGCGGCCCAGGGCCGGGGCACCCTTTCCCTGCTCGAACGCATGCTGGTCGCGCTGGCCGAGGCCGAGGGCGATGACCTCATCCTCTCATCGGGCATGCGTCCCTACATCAAGAAGATGGGCAAGGTCGTGCCGCTTTCCTCGCACGTCTTCACCGCCGACGAGGTGCTGGCCATCCTGACGCCCACCCTGACGAGCAGGCAACTCGAGGACCTCAGCATCCTGCGCGACGTGGATTTCTCGCTGGATGTGAAGTCCGAGGGCCTGCGTTTTCGCGCCAACGTCTTCTACCAGCTTCCGGGCCTGTCGGCGGTCTTCCGGATCATCAAGGACAAGATCCCGGTGCTCGAGGACCTGGGCCTGCCGCCCATCGTACACACCTTCGCCGAGCTGAAGAACGGCCTCGTACTCATCGGCGGACCCACCGGCTCGGGCAAGTCCACCACCCTGGCCGGCATCATCGACCACATCAACCGCACCTCGGCCCGTCACATCGTCACCCTGGAGGATCCCATCGAGGTGATCCACCCGCAGAAGAAGTGCCTCATCAACCAGCGCGAGCTGGGCACGCATACCATCAGCTTCGAGAAGGCCCTGCGCGCGACCTTGCGCCAGGATCCCGACGTCATCCTGGTCGGCGAGATGCGCGACCTCGACACCGTCCGCTTCGCGCTGACCGCCTCGGAAACCGGCCACCTGGTGCTGGGCACCGTACACACGGTTTCGGTCGACACGAGCATCGACCGTATGATCAACGTGTTTCCCGGCGGCCAGCAGCCGCAGACCCGCGCGCTCCTCGCCGACACCCTGCGCGCGGTGATGTGCCAGTACCTGCTCAAGCGCAAGGACGATCAGGGCCGCGTGCTCGCGGTCGAGGTCATGGTCAACAACGAGGCCATCGCCAATCTCATCCGCAAGGGCAAGACTTTCCAGATCCCGTCCGTCATCGCCACGCAACGCGAGGCGGGCATGCAATCCATGGATTCCGATCTCGAGCGCGTGTACAAGGCCGGCCTGGTTTCGGCCGAGGACGCCTACATGAAGGCCGCCAACAAGAAGAACTTCGAACTGGTCATCTCGGGGCCAGACGCCGCGAGAATCGTGGCCGATGCCAAGGCCGCGCAGGCCGCGGGCAAGACCGCCGCCGAGGGCGAATCATGAAACGCAGCGGAGGTCGCGCGTGGCTCGGCTAGACTCGTTCCTGCGCCTCGTGGTCGAGCAACACGCGAGCGACCTGCACTTCCACGCCGGGGTGGCCCCCATCATCCGGCACGATGGCGATCTGGTGCCGCTCAATTTCCGCGTCCTCACCGAGTCCGACGCGCGGCGATTCCTGCTCGAGATCCTCTCGCCGGCGCAGCGCGAGCGCTTCGAGACCGAGCGCGAGATCGACTTCATCTACGAACTGGAAGGCGTGGGGCGCTTCCGCGCCAACATCTTCCAGCAGACGCGCGGCATCGGCTCGGTCTTTCGCATCGTGCCCAATCGCCTGCCGACCATCGAGGAACTCTATCTTCCCCCGGTGGTCAAGAAGTTCACCCAGCTCCAGAACGGCCTGGTGCTCGTCACCGGGCCCACGGGATCGGGCAAGACCACCACCATGGCGGCGTTGATCCACGAGATCAACAAGACCTCGAGCCGACACATCATCACCATCGAGGATCCCATCGAGTATGTGCACACGCCCATCCAGAGCGTGATCACGCAGCGCCAGGTGGGCAAACACGTCGAAAGCTTCGCCGGCGCCTTGCGCTCGAGCCTGCGCGAATCGCCCGACGTCGTCGTCGCCGGCGAGATGCGCGACCTGGAGACCATGCAGGTCGCCCTGCAGGCGGCGGAGACTGGCGTCCTGGTCTTCGGCACCCTGCACACCAATTCGGCCTCCAAGGCCGCCGATCGCGTCATCGACGTGTTCACCGAGGAATCGCGCGAGCAGATCCGGGGCGTCGTGTCCGTCATGCTGCGTGGAGTGCTGGCGCAGATGCTGGTCAAACGCGCCAGCGGCGAGGGCCGCCAGGCTGCCCTGGAGGTGATGCTGCAAACCGTGGGCATCTCGAACCTCATCCGTGAGAACAAGTGCTACCAGATCGACGCCTACCTCCAGACCGCCGAGCCCGGCAGCGGCATGCAGAGCCTCGATAGCTGCCTCTTCCAGTACATCCGCGACGGCGTGATCACGGTGGAGGAAGGGCTGCGCGTGGCCAATTTCCCCGACGTGCTCAAGCGCATGGCCGCGGAACTGCCGGAGGACGCGTAGGACCTCCATGGAGGAATCCAAGCGACAGCTCCTAGCCGACGGCCGCGCCGCCGAGAAGCGCGGCGATCTCAAGGGCGCGGGTGACGCCTACGCACGCGCGGGCGCGCACGAGGACGCATCTCGCGTCTACCTCGCGGCAGGCTGGTTCGCCGAAGCCGGGAAGTCGTTACTGCAACTTTCGGGCTACGGATCTTCCAGGTCCGGGCCGGCCGATGCCAACCACAAGAGCCTGATGCTCAAGGCCGCCATCTGCTTCTCCCGCGGGGGTGACATCCCGCGCGCGGTGGAGTTGTTCGTGGCGTGCGGCGAGCGGGGCCGCGGGGTGGAGTTGTTGCGCTCGGTGGGGGATCTGGTCAACGCCGCGCGCCTGGAAACCGACCGGAGCGGCCATGTCGACCTCGCCGGCTATGCCCGGCCGGATAGGACCCAGCCCGAGGACGAATTGCGGGCGGCGCGCCGCCTGGAAGCCACGGGCAAGCGCGAAGCCGCGCTCGAGGCCTATGCCAGCCTCGAGCAATGGCAGGATGCCGCGCGCCTGGGGCGTGATCTCGGCAAGCTGGATCGGGCGGCGGAGTACTTCGAGGCGGCGAACATGCCGTTCGAGGCGGCCGAATGCCACTTCTCCGTCCGCAACCGGGACCAGGCGCTCGACAGCCTGTGGCGCGTGACCGCCGCCCACCCGCGCTACCGCGACGCCTGCGTGATGGCGATCCGTG
>JADGRD010000207.1 GCA_017881285.1 Pseudomonadota bacterium
GCGCGGCGCCCGGTTGGCCCTTTCCCAATCTGCCATTTCGGAGGGAAAGACATCCTCTTTCTCGTCGCGTGCGATGCTCACGAGGCGCACGTCGATCACCAGATCCTTGGCGTCCGCCGCCGGCTGCAGGTAGACGAGTCGTGCCGGAATCCACAGCCGGCGCATCTCGGAGGTCTTCATCAGGGAAATCCCCTCGGCCAGTCCCGCACGGGCCATGAACAAAGGTAGCTGCACCGTCACGGGGGATTTTCCCGTCAGCGGGAAGTAGGGCTTGCCGTCGGATGTCCAGGCGGTCATCTCCAGGGTGACGAGCGCCCCGGGATCGGGCGTTTCCCCGGAATAGAGCTCGTCCCCGGCTTCCGCGAGGATCTTGCAGGACACGCCGCTCTCCGTCGTGAGGGCGCCGCGCGGGGGTGCCTTGACGTCGGCCGGTGGTGGCGCCGGCGTCACTGTCTCGGCGGTGGCCTTGCGCTCCTCGGGTTGCGGCTCGGGAGGCAGGACCTTCCAGACTCCCTCTTCCTGGCGCAGCCGAAACCTTGCTTCGATTTGCATGGCCGCGTAGCTCGCGGCCACGGATACGATGTCGGTTGGCTCGAAGACCCATCGCTGGTCACCGCGTCGGACCTCCCGCTCGGCGCTCCAGACCGCAAACGTCCGGCCCGCCACGATGGCGGACTTGTTCTTCTCGATCACCACCAGCTGGCCGGCGAAGCGCAGGCGGTCGGCGCCCGCGGGTGGCTCGAAGTCGAAGCTGACTCGCAGAGGCAACTCCGCCCCGGCGGCCTTGAGTCGCGCGCCGAAGGCCGGGGCATCCAGTACCGCCTGCAGCAAGGCGACGTACGGTGGGGTGCCGGCCAGCGGATCAGGCTGGCAGTCGCCGGACACGACTTGCCCATCGGGAGCGATGCGCAGAACGACTTGGCTGTTGGGAAAGGCGAGCTGCAAGCCGCCGTCCGGCAAACGTTCCACGCTCCCCAGACCCGACGGCAATTCGACGGAAGGCAAGGGCACCCAGGCGGTGCCCCTTTGCTCGTACGCAGCCAGCCAGGTCCGGCCCGGGCCTTGGACTTCATCGTGGGAATACCTGCCAAATTCGCTCTCGACGACGACGGCGCGCGTCCCTTTGCCGGTCACGCCCTGGAAATACCCTTCCTTGAGCGCGAGAATCGACTTCCGCGATTCGTAGAGGAGGGGGACGAACTGGAGGTTGACTTTCTCTTCCTCGCCCCGGCCATTGAGCATGCCGTCGTCGGTCAAGTCGACACGCAGCCAACCCTTGTCCAGGTGATGGACCAGAACGCACTTGGAGGTCCTCGCGATATCGGCGGGTTGCTGGCAGGAATTCTCGCTCGACGATTTGCCCCAGCTCGCCGCGGGCTTGCAACGAAACCCATCGCTCAACGATTCGCTAGATTCCCCCCAGTACTGACCGTGCCCGAGGCGTTCCTTGGCGTCCGCGTTGGCGAGAGGCGCGAGCGCGGGGGCTTGGCGGGAAACCGCGTCGGCGGCGGACTTGGCCATGGCCCGAACGGCGGGGTGCCAATGCTCGGTCGCGAGGCGACGAAGCGCGCTCTCCGCGTTGGCCGCCGCGGCGCCCTGGCGGCCAAGGGCGTTGGCGGCCAGCAAGACAACCCGCCAGTTCTCGCGATTGGCCAGAGCCCCCAGCAAGACCGAGCGCGCCGCCGGGTCGGGAATCTCGCCCAGGGCCCAGGTGGCCCGTGCCCCGACCGCGGAAAGGTTCTTCTGGAGAGCCACCAGGCGCGCAATCAGAGGCATGGCTGCTTGGCGACCGTGGGCCACCACCCAAAACGGATCGAGTAGCTGATCATCGCCATGATCCAGTTCCGGATCGGCGAGGATTCGGTCGATCTCGGCGAGGGCGCTCGCGGGATCGCGGGTATAGGCGGCCGGCGTCGCGTCGGCCACGGCCTTGGCGAGAGACTTGTGAAGAGCCGCCGGCAGCTTCTTGTTCTGGCTGGCCAGTTGCAGAAACGCCAATGGGTGATCGCCCCTGCCATTCGGAGCCATGAGCTCCGCAACGGCCTTGGCCGCGTCTGGCGAGGCGAGGATCTCGCGATAGATCTCCGGCCGCTGCGTGCGCAGGTAGTAAGCCGCCGCGTAGTGGCCCCGCTTGCACGCCGCTTTGAGCAAGGGGATGGACCGCTGTACATCGATGGCATCGAGCGCCCAGGGGATCTCCTCGTTGTAGTAGTCTCCGGAAGGCGAATGGCGCTTCACGTTCAACTGCCGCGCGAGAGCGGGGAACGCGGCCACGGCCGCGGGACCGGACGCGCCGAGCGCCTTGGTTGCCGCGTCCACGACGCTCGAGCTATACGCCGACAGCAGCTTGGCCAGTCGCGGAAATACCTTCTTGCCACCCAGAAAGACCGCCCGGCTCGCCAACCCCCGCGCGGCGCCGTCGATGCTCAAACCTGTCCAGGGCAGGTTGCTGCGATCCGTGTTCTTCATCGCCTCCAACCCAGCGAGGCATTCCTCGGCTGCGGCGCAGGGTTGGGGCGCTTTCGACTCGATGTCCGTCGCCGCCACGGCCGCGAGGGAAAACGGTCCGCAGGCCAGCACGATCGCGGCGCCTAGTTGTCGAGTCTTCAGCATGGGGTCACGGCGGCATTCATGATGGCACACTCGGCTTCCGGGCGGCGTTCGATCCGCGCGACCGACCACGACCTCAGCCTTGTGCTCTCGACCGTCGACCCGGCCCAGGGCAAGGCCACCATCGTCCTGCGCGGGAAGGCGCCGGCGTCGCCCGGCTCGAGGGCAAGCAAGCGGTCTGTGCGCAAACGAGCCAGACGGTTCGTCGCTGGCCCTCGATCGCCGCGGTGGGGTGCAGTCTCTCGTCTATTCGCTGAACTTCGCCATCGCGGCTCGGGCGCCAGCTTCGACGGTGATCTCCACGGAAACCACACGCCGCGCACCGGGCAGGTAGATGCCGATCAGGTGCTTGCCGAGCGCCGCCGGGATCCGCAGCGACGGGCAGAGCAGCCCGGTTTCCTCGTCGTCGATGAGGATGGGGAACTTCCCCACTGTCTGGCACTCGACGCGCACGAAGCCGCTGCCGCGCGCTGGTGGCGGCACCGGAACTAGGTTGCGCCGGATGATGGCGCCGCGGCCGGTGTCCACGATGTCGCGGAACCTGCGGTGCCCGGGCAAGGTCAGGACGACGCGGTGGCTGCCGGCCCCGACCACGATGTCCGCGAAGGTCGTGCCCTTCACGACGCCGTCGACCCAGACGGTCGCGCCCGGCGGCACGGTTTCGGCGACGAGGTGGCCGGCGAGGTGCAACAACAATCTCTCCCGGGACGGCGCCTCCTGATCGCTCTCGGCCGCACTCGGCTCCCGGTCGGCTGGCGCGGTGGCGGGCCCCCGGTCGCCGGTGGGCGCCTCGACCCGCGCCGGGTTGGCGGCGCCGCGGGGCGGGCCGACCGACAGAGCGAGCGACACGATGGCCGCGACCACGCCCATCCCGGCAAAGGCCACCGAGACCCAGACGCGCCAGCGGTCGCGCCGTCTGCCCAGACCGGGGATCGCTCTGGCAAGGGCATCCTCCGCCATGCTGTCCGCGGGCGGCTGCACCTTGATGGACGGCGACACCCCGGTTTCCCGCGCCCGCGCGGCCGCCTCCCGGGCTTCCTTCTCTGCCTTGCGCAGGCCCTCCGCGATTCGGCGCTGCCGTTTGCGCACGCTATCGACGCCGCCCGACAGCCGGTCTACCAGCGCGGCCGCGGACTCGGGGCGATCCTCGGGCCGCGGCGAGAGCAGGCTGCGCAGGGCCGCGTTCAACTTCGGTGGAACCGCGGGAAGATCGGGCGGGGCCACCACCGGCCCGCCCGCCGAGCCAGCGACTGCCGCCTGACCGGGCGACTGCCCCGCCACGAGGAAATAGAGAAGCGCGCCCAGCGAATAGAGATCCGCAGCCACAGCCTGCCGTTCGCCTGGGAAGGCCGCGCCGACGAGCTCGGGCGCGACGAACCACCAGCGCTCCGCGGATTGCTCGGTCAACGAGCGGCTGGCGGACGCGATGCCGGCGTCGAGCAGTACCACCTCGCCCTCGTCGGTGACGATGACGTTCTGCGGGGAGAGGCCAAGGTGGGCCAGGCTGGGCTTGGCCGCATGCCCAATCTGCAAGAGGCGCGCGATCTCCGCCCCGATCAGGCCAGCGAGTCCCGGCTCCGCGCCGGTCCGCCCCTGCCCCTCGGCCCGGGACATGTCGAGAAGCCTCGCCAGATCGTGGCCGGCCACGTACTCGGTCACGATGAAGGTGGCCGAGGGATCGGCGAAAACGTCGAGGACTCTGCCGAACCCTGGGCGATGGAAGTCGGCCAGCCGCCGGCCGGCGGCGACGAACCTTTGCGCGACCTCGGCGAACGCCGGCTCGGGGATGCGATCTTGCCGCAGCCGCTTCAAGGCAAAGAGCTGGCCCGAGGCCTTGGGGGAATCCTCGGGCAGGCGGGCCAGGTATGTCTCGGTGACGCCACCCGGACCGAGCAGGCCCTCGACGACATACCCGCCGATTTGCAGCGACGGAAGCACGGTTGCCGATTGTAGACCACCCGCGACAGCGGCGCGCGATTCCTCGCCGCTACTTGTCGAGCGGTTTCGGACAGAGGCCGCGTAGCTTGCACGCGGAGCACTCCGCCCCGCGCCAGATGCGGTCGAAATACGCCTGCACCTCGTCGAGCAGCGGGTCGTCGCGGCTCGTCAGGCCGAGCTCGAAATTGCGCCGGCCCTCGCCCTTGGCGCCCAGCCCGGCGCCGGTCCAGTTGGCGCTGCCCAGGTAGAGCATGGCGCCGTCGACGATGACCGCCTTGAAATGGACGCGCGGGCAAAGGCGCAGCTCGAAAGCGCCACGCGGCGGCCGGCGCAGGCCCGGAAGCCGGCGCAGGTCCTCGCGAAACGGCCGCGACGGCGGCGAGGCATGCAGGATACGAACCTCGAGCCCGCGGGCGACCTGTTCGGCCAGCACGGAGAGCATGGAACGAAACTCGCCCTGTCGGCTCGTCGTGCGCCGCCGGCCGGGCCGCGCGCGCTCGTCCTCGACCATCAGCTCTTTCAGATTCGCGGTGGCGATCCACAAGCTGCGCTCGGCATTCATCGCGGGCTTCACCACGGCCTCGTAGTGGCCCTTGCCCCCGATCAAGGCGAGCGTCACCGGGCGGTTCTGCCGGACGAAATCCATCGGCTAGTCGCGCGCACCGGCGTCGCGGGAAGCTGCGCTTGCGACCGTGCACGGGGGATTCGCCATCCCCTGGCAAGTTCCATCGGTGCAAGTCCCCACAAAGCATGCCAGCGAGGCGTAGCCGCCGTCGGGTACAGTGCACGCTTCCCCAGGGCCTGGCAGCGCGACGCAGGTTCCCTCGCGGCAGTCTGCGTAGAAGGCGCAACCCGCGTTGAGTCTCGAGATACCACCGTCCGGGACGCTGCACGCGGCGCCAACCGCCAGGCGCAGGCGGCACTTGCCGCTCGTGACATCGCAGAATCCGTTGATGTTCTCGCAATCGGCGCCATCGGGGTTGCACGCTTGTCCATCCTTGACATAGGGCACGCAGGTTCCCGAGCTCGAGCTGTCGCAGGCCAGGCCGGACTGGCATTGGCTGTTGTAGGTGCAGGGCTGCCCCTGCGCCCCCCGCGGCTGG
Organism: Pseudomonadota bacterium; assembly: GCA_017881285.1. Classification (GTDB taxonomy): domain Bacteria; phylum Myxococcota_A; class Polyangia; order Fen-1088; family Fen-1088; genus Fen-1118. The sequence goes on from JADGRD010000207.1 coordinate 5,652, forward strand.
CAGGTGCTCTGGGAGGAGGTCACGTAGTCGGTGCCGCAGTAGTCGCCGGCCGCGCAGTCGCTCGAGCTGGTGCAGGCCGCGCCGGCGGCCAGGGGCTGCCCGCAGGTGCCGAGACAACAGCTCGCGCCACAGGACGGCTGATGACAGACGCCGCCCACGCACTCGGCGTCCGTCACGCAATTCCCGCCGGTGGCCACGGTGCCCTTGAGCACGGTGGTGCACAGGGAGTTGGTCGGGCCCCCCTGCGCAGTCGCGACCTGCGTGCAAGCGGTGGCTGCGATCGCGTCGAAGCAGGTGGGGGCCTCGCTCGCGTTGTAGATGATCTTGCCGCTGTCGATGTCCTGGACCAGGGCGGTCAGATCGACCGCGCCCGAGTCGAAGTAGTCGGCCTTGCACGCCGCCACGCTGGGGCTCACGCCGCAGTTCGCGAAGAACTGGCAGAAGGCGTTGATGTACCGGTTCGCGAAATCCGCGGAGCCGCCGGTGCCCCCGAGGGCCGCGGCATCACGCTTCCCGCCGCTGCCACCACTTCCCCCGAGGACCGTGGCATCACTCCGCCCGCCGGCGCCGCCGCTGCCCTGGCCACCGAGAGAACCGGCATCATTCGTCCCGGTGCCGCCGCCACTCGCACCGCCACTGCCGACGCCCGTGCCGCCGCCCGCGCTACCGCCAGGGCCGCCACCCGTGCCCGCGCTGCCCCCCTTTTTCGTACTGCCGCACCCGGAGAAAACGATCATCAAACCAACCGCGAAAAAGCTCGACGCAGATTTGCGCATGCGAGTCATCTTACCATCCCTGAAGAAGAACCCTGGGAGGGTTCTTTCCATCTCCCGCGTCGAGGCCCGGCGGGCAAAGCCCGTCGGTCCTCACAACATCGAAGAAAGAA